>CABSMZ010000083.1 GCA_902478875.1 uncultured Collinsella sp. | reverse complement strand
GGGCTCGGAGATGTGTATAAGAGACAGGATCAACACCATCTGCGCCGCCACGAGCGAGCGCCAGCAGGCAGCCGCATCGCTTGCCAAACGCTGTGATTGCATGGTCGTCGTGGGTGGCAAGAACTCGGGCAACACCCGCCGCTTGGCGCAGATTTGCGCAGACGCCTGCGAGCGCACGTATCACATCGAGGAAGCTTCCGAGCTCCAGGCCGCGTGGTTTACCGACGCTCACCACATCGGCATCACCGCCGGAGCCTCCACCCCGCAAGAACACATCGAGCGCACCGTCGAGCGCATCAAGGAGCTTTGCCGCTAATCATGGACCAGACCGTACCCGCATACGCCGCCGAGGTGGCCGATTACGGGCGCAGCCGCGACCCCGAGCCGGGTGAGGGCGCGCTCGTAAAGAACGTGCGTCCCGAATCGCCCGCGTGGGATGTGGGTATCGAGCCGGGCATGCGCGTGCTCACGGTCAACGGCGAGCAGCTGACCGACATGATCGTATGGCTCTGGGAGGCCGACGACGACACCGTCGACCTTGAGGTTTTCGACCCGCGCGACAACACCGTCACCTCCGTCGAGCTCGACCGCTTCCCGGGAGAGGACTGGGGCCTTGAATTCGATGGCCCCATCTTCGATGGTATGCGCACCTGTGTGAACGCCTGCGTATTTTGCTTTATGACGATGCTCCCCAAGGGCGGCCGCTCCACGCTCTATATTCGCGACGACGACTATCGCCTAAGCTTTTTGCAGGGCAACTTCGTCACGCTCACCAACCTCACCGACGAGGACGTGCAAAACGTCATCCAGCGCAACATGAGTCCCATGAACGTATCGGTCCACGCCGTGAGCCCCGACGTCCGCCGCCGTATGATGGGCCGCAACGCCCAGCGAGGCATGGACGTGCTCGAGACCATCATGGCCGCCGGCATCGAGATCCACGCCCAGATCGTGTTGTGCCCCGGCATGAACGATGGCGAGGAGCTGGAAAAGACCCTGCGCTTTTGCGAGGAGCACGAGCAAATCACAAGCCTGGGCATTGTGCCGCTCGGTTTTACCAAGCATCAGAACCGCTTTAGCTGGTCATACAGCGACAAGCCCGAACTGGCGCGAGAGACCATTGCCATGATCCGTCCCTTCCAGGATCGAGCCTACGAGCGCTTTGGCCGCCACACCTTCCAGATGAGCGATGAATTCTATCTGGACGCCGGCATCGATCCTCCCGAGGCGGACTTCTACGACGGCTACCCGCAGTATTACGACGGCATCGGCATGATCCGCTCGTATCTGGACGAGACCGACGACGTGCTTGCCGCCGACGCCGAGCGTCTGGCCCGCGTCCGTGCTGGCATCGCCGAGCGCAACCAGCGCCTCCTGTGCCTCTCCGGCGCCAGCGCGCGCGACACCGTGGCGCGCTTTGTGGAGTCTCCCCAGGGCCTTGCCGGCACCGTCACAGCCATCAAAAACCGCTACTTTGGCGGTAACGTGGACGTGACCGGCCTCATCGTTGCCTGCGACATCTTGGAGCAGCTGCCGCAGGACCTGTCGGGGGTTATGCTCTTTGTGCCTAAGCTCATGTTCAACGCTGACGGCATGACGCTTGACGAGTATCATCGTGACGATTTACTCGCAAGCCTTACCAGTCGCGGCGCCGAGGTCCATGTGGTGTCGACCATGCCGCATGAGCTGCTCGATACCCTGGAGCATATCCTTGGCATTGTGCCTGCCGACTCTACTAATTCCACTGACCCTACCCATTAAAGGAGTGCAGATGAAACCTATCGTCGCCGTCGTCGGACGCCCCAACGTGGGCAAGTCCACGCTCGTTAACCGCCTGGCCCAGACCTCGGACGCCATCGTCCATGAGTCCCGCGGCGTCACGCGCGACCGCTCGTACCACACGGCCGATTGGAACGGCCGCGAGTTCACCATCGTCGACACGGGCGGCATCGAGCCGCTCAAGAGCGATGACGTCTTTGCCACGTCCATCCGCGACCAGGCCCTCGCCGCCGCCGAGGAAGCCGCCGTCATCCTGTTTGTGGTCGACGGCCGCACCGGCGTCACCGAGGAGGACGAGTCGGTCGCCCGCATGCTCAAGCGCTGCGACAAGCCGGTCTTTCTGCTGGTGAACAAGCTCGACAACCCCGATCGCGAGAACGACAGCATCTGGGAGTTCTATTCGCTCGGCATCGGTGAGCCCACGCCGCTCTCGGCCCTGCATGGTCATGGCACGGGCGACCTGCTCGACGATATCGTGGCCCTGCTTCCGGAGGAAGAGGACGAGGTCGCCGATGAGTTCCCCGACGCGCTGAACGTCGCCATCATCGGCCGCCCCAACGCCGGTAAGTCCTCGCTGTTCAACCGCATCCTGGGCGCCGACCGTTCCATCGTGTCCAACATTGCCGGCACCACGCGCGACGCCATCGACACCGTCGTGGAGCGCAACGGCAAGCACTACCGCATGGTCGACACCGCGGGCATTCGTAAGAAGAGCACCGTGTACGAAAACATCGAGTACTACTCGATGGTCCGCGGCCTGCGCGCCATCGACCGCGCCGACGTGGCGCTGCTCGTCGTCGACGCCTCCGTGGGCGTTACTGAGCAGGACCAGAAGGTCATGGGTCTTGCCATCGAGCGCGGCTGCGCCATCGTTGTGCTGCTCAACAAATGGGATCTGCTCGACGACGACCGTAAGCGCGAGGCCTGCATGGAGACCATCGACCGCCGTCTGGGCGTCATGGCTCCCTGGGCCCAGTACCTGCGCATCTCTGCCCTGACCGGCCGCAGCGTCGAGAAGATCTGGGCGATGGTCGACGCCGCCGAAAAGACGCGCTCGCAAAAGATCAGCACCTCGCGCCTCAACACGTTCCTCACCGACCTGCGCGAGTTCGGTCATACCGTGGTGGACGGCAAGCGCCGCCTGCGTATGCACTACGTGACTCAGACGGGCGTCAACCCGCCGACGTTCACGTTCTTCGTCAACCACAGCGACTTGGTCAACGACACCTACCAGCGCTATGTGGAGAACCGCATGCGCTCGAGCTTCGACTTTGCCGGCACGCCCATTCGACTCTTCTTTAGAAAGAAGGAGCAAAAGGATGCATAATCCGATTCTGCTGACCGCCGTCTGCGCCGTGGTCTCGTTCTTTATCGGGGCGATTCCGTTTGGCCTGATCCTGGGCCGCGTGTTCAACCACACCGACATTCGCAGGGCGGGCTCCGGCAACATCGGCACCACCAACGCCCTGCGTGTGGCCGGCCCCAAGGTGGCCGCGCTCACGCTGCTGCTCGACTGCCTTAAGGGCGCCATCTGCGTTCTTATCGCCCGTCCACTCATTGCCGACTTGGGCTATGGTTTTCCGCCGAGCATTATGGCCCCCGGCGCCGCTGGCGACTGGATGCTCGGCGTCATCTGCCTGGCAGCGGTGTGGGGCCACATCTTCTCGCCCTACCTCAATTTCCATGGCGGCAAGGGTATCGCAGTTGGCCTGGGCGTCATCCTCGCCTGGTATTGGCCAATTGGCCTGTCGCTGCTGGGCATGTTTATCGTGGCCGTCGCCATCACCAAGTTTGTGTCGGTGGGCTCGCTTGCCGCGGCCATCGGTCTTCCCATCGCTGCTTGCGCGGTCTTTCCGTACAGCAGCCTGGGCCTCAAGTTCTGCATGGCGATAATCGGCATCACCGTGGTGTGGGCCCATCGCGCGAACATCAAAAAGCTCATGACCGGTAAGGAGTCCAAGCTCTCGTTTACCAAGCGCGTCACCGAGCCCGACGATAAGTAGGAGAGAGTCATGAATGTTGCGCTGATTGGCTCTGGCTCGTGGGGAACCGCCGTCGCCGGCCTTGCCGCCGCGCGAGCCGTGCGCGTAACCATGTGGGCCCATAGCGAGCAGACGGCCGCCGGCATTAACGGTGAGCACCGCAACCCCCGCTACCTTGTGGGCTACGAGCTGCCGGACAACGTGGTAGCAACGACCGAGCTCGCCCAGGCGCTCGACGGTGCCGATGCGATCATCTTTGCCGTGCCCTCCACGCACTTGCGCGACGTGTGCCATCGGGCAGCGCCCTTTATCGCCGCCGATACCCCGGTGCTCTGCCTCACCAAGGGTATTGAGCCCGAGTCTGGCCTGCTCATGAGCGAGGTCATCGCCAGTGAGATCGGCAACGAGGCACGTGTCGCGGCGCTTTCGGGTCCCAACCATGCCGAGGAGATCTGCCGCGGCGGACTTTCTGCCGCCGTCATCGCCAGCAAAGACGCGCAGGTAGGGGAGACCTTTAAGAACCTGCTCCTATCCACGGCCTTCCGCATCTACCTGTCGCAGGACATGACCGGCGTCGAGGTTTGCGGCGCCATGAAAAACGTCATCGCCATCGTGTGCGGCATTTCCGCCGGCTCCGGCGCAGGCGACAACACGCTCGCCCTCATCATGACGCGCGGCCTGGCCGAGATCAGCCGTCTGGTGCACGCCCGCGGCGGACAAGCCATGACCTGCATGGGACTCGCCGGCATGGGCGACCTCATTGCCACCTGCACCTCAGAGCATTCGCGCAACCGCACCTTTGGCTACGAGTTTGCCCACGGCGTGTCGCTCGACGAGTACCAGACGCGCACGCATATGGTGGTGGAGGGCGCCGTCGCCGCCCGCAGCGTCAGCGAGCTTGCCCGTTCACTGGGCGTAGACATTCCGCTCACCTTTGCCGTCGAGCAAACGCTCTACAACGGTGTTACTTTGGATAGGGCGCTCGAGATTCTCACCGACCGCGTCCCTTCTCAAGAGTTCTACGGACTCACCGACTAGCGCAGAAAGGCTGCTACCATGGGTTCCATTAAAATCGCTCCGTCTGTCCTTTCGGCCGACATGGCCAACCTCAAGGGCGAACTCGACAAGATCGCCGGTGCCGACTACGTGCACTTCGACGTTATGGACGGCCACTTTACCGGCAACCTGACCTTTGGCGTTGACATCCTTAAGGCCGTCAAGCGCTCCACCGCTGTACCGGTCGACGCGCACCTGATGGTGTCGAACCCCGATGAGACGGTCGATTGGTATGCCGACGCCGGTGCCGACATGATTACCGTGCACTACGAGGCTTCCACGCACCTGCACCGCACGCTCACGCATCTGCAGCAGCGCGGCGTCAAGGCCGGTGTGGTGCTCAACCCCGCCACCCCCGTGTGCGTACTCGAGAGCATCATCGACGTTGTCGATATGGTGCTGCTGATGAGCGTGAACCCTGGCTTTGGCGGCCAGAGCTTTATCCCGGGCACCATCGCTAAGCTCCACGAGCTCAAAGCCATGTGCGAGCGCCACGGCGTGTCGCCCCTCATCGAGGTCGACGGCGGCATCTCTTCCAAAAACATCGCCGAGGTCGTTAAGGCAGGCGCCAACTTGCTCGTGGCCGGCTCAGCCGTATTTAAGTCCGAAGATCCCGCCGCCGAGGTTGCGCTGCTGCAGAAGCTGGGCAACGAGGCCGCACAGGAGGCATAAACCCTTATGACCGCAGGTCAAAACCGCATACCCGTGAATCTTGACTATGCCGCCTCGACGCCCATGCGCGCCGAGGCGCTCCTTGCGCAGCGCGAGTACGACGACAGCGAGCTTGCCGGCGTCAACCCCAACTCGCTGCACTCGCTTGGCCGCAAGGCCGCCGCACGCCTAGAAGTCGCCCGTCGCGAGATCGCCCGTAGCTTTGGTGCACGCGTTCGCCCGTCCGAGATCATCCTTACCAACGGCGGCACCGAGGCCAACCAGCTGGCGCTGCTCGGTCTTGCAGAGGGCGCTCGTCAGCGCGATCGCAAGCGCGATCGTGTAATCGTTTCGGCCATCGAGCACGATTCGATTCTGGACAACCTGCCGCTGCTGCGTGCCGCCGGTTTTACCGTCGACCTGGTGCAGCCCTGCCGCATGGGCTACATTGAGCCTGCCACGCTTGTCGAGCTGCTAGGCGACGACGTGGCGCTCGTGAGCATCATGGTTGCCAACAACGAGACCGGCGTGGTGCAGCCCATCCGCGAGCTTGCCGCGGCCGCGCATACCGTTGGCGCCCTGTTCCACACCGATGCCATCCAGGGGTATCTGCACATTCCGCTCGATGCCGCCGAGTTGGGCGTCGATGCCATGTCCGTCGCCGCCCATAAGATTGGCGGTCCTGTGGCATCCGGCGCGCTCTACGTTAAGACCCGCACGCCGCTGCGTCCGCGCATCTTTGGCGGTGGACAGGAAGCCGGACGTCGTGCCGGCACGCAGGACCTGCGCACGCAGCTGGCCTTTGCCGCTGCCGCCTCCGCGCTGTTGCCGACCGTGGCCCAGGAGCGCACGACGCTGCAGGCCTTGTCCGACAAACTCTACGCCACGCTTACGGCTCATCCGCGCATTCACGCCACTATGGGCGACTATGCGCAGGCCGACCGTCTGCCCGGCATGGTATCGATCTACATTGACGGCATGGACTCCGAGGAGCTCATCATCAAGCTAGACGCCGCCGGCTTTGAGGTATCGGCCGGTTCTGCCTGCTCGAGCGGCAGCATGGACCCGAGCCATGTTCTCAGCGCCATGGGTATTGGCCGCGAGCAGGCCCTGGGTGCACTGCGCATCTCCTTCGATGACCGTGTGAATCCGGGCGATCTGGACGAGTTTGCCCAGACGCTGCTCTCGATCGTGGGTGCCGCATGATCGTCGCCGAGCTTGAACGTGCGCTGCTGGCGCGCTACCCCAAGATGGACGCCGAGGGCTGGGATCATGTTGGGCTATCTGTGGGAGATCCCGCTGCTGAGATCACCGGTGTTGCCTGCGCGCTCGATGCGACCGAAGCTAATGTTCTCCGCGCCCAAGAAGCCGGCGCCAACGTGCTGCTGACGCATCATCCCATCTATATCAAGGCGCCCGAGGCGTTTTGTCCGTCGGATTCCACACGCCCCCAATGCAGCGCGGCACTCTACGAGGCAGCGCGTTGCGGCGTGAGCATCATATCGCTCCACACCAATCTGGACCGCTCGCACGAAGCCCGTGTCTGCCTAAGCGAGCTGCTGGGTGCCGCACCTGTGAGCTCACTTGAGCATGTGGACGACCCCGAGGCCACCGGCCTGGGCGCGCTTGCAACGCTCAACGACCCGTGCACGCTGCACGATCTTGCCACCCGTGCTGCCACGGCCTTCGGCAGCGACCCGCGCGTGTGGGGCGAAGCCGAGCACGCATGCCGAACCGTCGCTATTTTGGGCGGCTCCCTGGGTGACTTTGGAGAGCTTGCCATCGCTGCGGGCGCAGATGTTGTCGTGACGGGCGAGGCGGGCTACCACGTGGCGCAAGACCTTGCCTTGCGCGGGCTGTCGGTGATCTTGCTCGGCCACGACCGCTCTGAGGAGCCGTTCGTTGATATATTGATGAACTCTGCAGTTGACGCCGGGGTCGACCCCCGTCATGCGATTAAAATACTGAACCCTTGCCAATGGTGGACTGTGACAAAAGGAGAGAACTTATGAGCGCCGGCGCTACGCTACTCAAGCTGCAACAGATCGATTTGGAGCTCGCCCGCAACAAGAGCGAACTTGCCAATATGCCGGAGCTCAAGGAGCTCGCTTCCAAGCGCAAGACCTATGTGAAGCTCAAGTCCGAGATGACCAAGCTCTACGCCCAGCGCAAGGATCTGGACATTGAGCTCGACGATCTCAACACCACCGAGATTCAGACCAACAACGCCATCGAGGCTGCCAAGAAGCGCCATGTCGACGGCTCCGACTACCGCGAGGTTCAGGACCTGGAGAATGAACTCGCCACCCTGGCCAAGCGTCTGGACAAGATTGAGCACACCCGCAAGGACGTCGTTGTCGCCCATAAGGAGGCGCTCGACCGCGAGGCCCGCGCGCAGGCAATCATCGCCAAGTTCGAGGAGGGCGTGAAGGCCGATACCAAGGCCGCCCGCGCCAAGGCTGCCGACCTTCAGGCTCAGATTGACGCCGCCACTAAAGAGCGCACCGCGCTTGCTGCCACGCTGCCGGCCGACGTGCTCACCGACTACGAGCGTCTGCTCAAGCAGTTCCGTGGCCTGGCCGTCGAGACCATCCAGGGCAACATTCCCACGGTCTGCCACACCGCGCTGCAGCTGTCTCTTATACACATCTGACGCTGCCGACGACGG
>CABSMZ010000082.1 GCA_902478875.1 uncultured Collinsella sp. | reverse complement strand
GTGCGGGATCCACGTCTCGCAGGCGCTCGTGGTGGACGGTTGCACCGTCGATGCCCGGGCGGACGGGGCCGATATTACGGACGAGGCGGTTGCCGGCGTGATCGCAGGCGACATGGCCGTGCGCGGCGGCGGGCGCGTCGTTGCCGCGGGCGCCGGGTTCGGAGCGGGCGTGCGCGCCTATGGCGTGTATCTGCAGGATGCGGGCCTTGGCGATGGTGCGGCCGGCTGTCGGCTTTCCGTCGATGCCTCGTGGCTCGATGCGACCGGTGCCGACGGCGGTGTTGCGTGCACGGGCGGGTCGCTTGTGTCTGCGCGCTTTGTGGAGCCTGCTGGTGGGGCCTTTGGTGCTAGTGGCGTGGTGGATGCCGTTGGGGACGTGGCCCTGCGCGTGGTAATTGAGCCCGAAGTTGCCACGCCTCCGGCGGGGAAGACAGATGGAAGCGACGTGCCGGGCGGCGGGACGGGTGAGACTGCTGATGGCGCTGATCCCGCTGCGGGGCAACCTAGTGCGGAACCGGCGACGGACTCCGCGGTGAAGCCGGCAGCCGCGACTCCCAAGACAAGCACGACAACCAAGATGACGGCGACCAAGACCACAGCCACCAAGAAGACCATGCCCAAATCCGCAACGGCTACGACGCCGACGCTCCCCAAGACCGGCGACAGCAACTGGATCGCTGCCTCCTTAGCGCTATTCCTGCTGGGATCAGAACTTTTGTGCGCCGTACATCGCTGCTGAGGCGCTCGTTTTTCAAAAGAGCACAGTGCCCGAGCATTCATTACTTGCTACTCGCCGCTCATCGCGAATTGACTACTCAAAATACTGGACTCCACGATGAGAGCATTGATTGACGGGTTGAATTCTTGAAAGCAAGATTGCCATTGAATCTATGGCTCGCCACTCGAGTGCAGCAAAAGCAACGCAAACCGTAGAACTGACTTCGTTAATATCTTAAATGAAATAGCCTAATAATGTGACGTTGACTTCATCCGTCTAACATGACTGCAAAGCAACATGCCGAACATGAGGGGGAGACAATGACCGTTTGGTTACACTTTCAAGCTCCAGAAATGCGCGAATGGCAATGCATATTCGATTACATCTCGAAGCGAGGACGTGTTGGGGAGGAAAATGGGATTAAATTTATCATTCACACTTCCGAAAACGGCCACAACAAGCCTCACCTACATGCTCAATATCAGCAAAAAGAAGTTGTTCTTGAAATACCCTCAGGTAAAGTGATCACCGGAAACATCAATTCCAAGAAAATGAAATTGGCTTCTGAATGGGTTGTTACAAATGAGGCCTTTCTTAAGCAAAAATGGAACGAGCTTGCTCACGGGGTTTATTATTTTTGCTGATGCAGACCTCAATCACTAGAGTGTGATTATTGGACTCTGAGATAGACAGTGCAGCACCACCCCAAGCCGCCGAAGCGGACCAAGAGCAGGAAACAAGCTGTTCAAATTAATCCGAATCATAGTCATTTGTAGCAAATAAAATAGACATGTGATTCATGACTATCGTCACGAAGACCAAGGGCGAGCCCGTGACCGTGTTCATTGACCGACGGTCGGGAGGCGAAGATGGTAGCGACCACCGGGGAGGTGCTCTAGATGGGCGACGCGTTCAAGAACCATGTCTTCCCCAAATACGAAAAGAGCCGCGCGATGAAGCCGCAGATGAAGGGTCTGGAAGACCCGACGCTCAACAGCTTCTCGCTGCTTGACTTGTCTGCTCTTATGAAGCCTGAGCTCAAGGACCAGATGTTCGAAGACGAGTTCATCCGCTCATTCCTCAATGCCGCCAAGGTGCTAGCCGCTGCCGGCAGGACGGCTATTGATAGACCAAGCATGTACGTGATGCCAGATCATTCCTACGCGATTCCTGTGCTATTTCTCACGAGGCACTGCATGGAGCTCGCTATCAAGCGAGCGATTAGGAAGTGCGGCCGCGATCCGCAGAGGGACCACGGCCTCTCGGGACTCTGGAGCTCCTTGCTTTCGCGGTTCCCGGAACAAAGGGGACGCGAGGACCGACAGGTCATCAAGAATATGGGGGCATTCGTGAACAGCATTGCCGACATCGACGACAACGGCATCAGCCTCCGATATCCGTCCTATAAGTCGGGCAAGCTGACGCAGGACAGACCTTTATTCGTGAACAACGAGCAAGTCGCCTCGTATCTCGAGAAGTTCGTCGAGCAGCTAGAGCTGATTGACTTCGATTCGCTAAAGAAAGACTGAGCATTCGCTTTGCTCGGATTCGACACCCATCTCTGGCAACTGTACCAACGCGCATTAACGCCCCTATCTACAAGACCGATTGAAACTCTTGTTTTATGTCTCGATTTAAAACCAATATTTGTTCATAACTAACAAATATTGGTTTTAAAACAATATAATTGTCTTTGTTATTAAAGGATGTCTGCGGGCGTCGACTCTTTCGAGAAGGATTCTAAAGATGATCCTAAATTTTTCATTTAAGAACTTTCAGAGCTTTCGAGATACTCAGCAGTTCTCGTTTGAACCAATTTCGAGCAAAAAAGAACTTGGGCCCGTGCGAGTGGCTGCGGTTTACGGTGCAAACGCGTCAGGCAAATCAAATTTCTTAGACGCCCTAGACTTTGTCTCGTATTTTATTCGAAACGGTTATGCAACGGGTGATTCGAAATCTCATATACCTGTCATTCCTTTTTTACTTGACTCAGAGTCTCGATCAAGTGATACCGAGTTCTCGATTGAATTTACCGCCAGCAATTTGAAGTATGAGTTTTCATTTGGTGTAAACAAAAATGAGGTTACTTATGAGAACCTCACCGTATACCGATCGAAACAGCCGTCCCTCCTCTATGACCGCACTTCGGTAAACGGGAAACAGTCGATTAAATTTGGCAGCTCCTTTACGGGCGCTAAAAAACAGCTTTGGGATATCACGCGTAAAAACTCTTTGTTCTTATCTGTTGTTGCGGCGGCAGGCAATAATGTGGTTCAGCCGGCATTCGCTGCTCTCGCCAACGATGTCTATCTCTACGATGCAACGCATTATCTAGCAGAACTTGCAACCATTAAAAAACTGTTTATCAACGATGACCCTCGAGCCCAAATGTTATCTCAGCTCATTAAATATGCTGACATCGGAATTGACGGCATGGACGTTCGTCAAGCTGAAGGCGTCCCTGGTTTAATAGATTCACTCATCGGACCCGATGATATTCCAAAAGAGGCGCGCAATAAAAAAGCAGATAACTTTAAATGGTCGTTCGCTTATGACCTGTTCTTCCACCACAAAGGCTCGGGAGATGGCTTTTGGCTGGACTCCGCCCATGAATCGGAGGGTACAAAAGCTGCGCTGGCGTATTTCGCGGTAGCCTTACGCTCTTTAAGCAGTGGGGCCACAACGGTAATTGACGAGCTTGATTCAAGCCTTCATCCCACGCTGTTGCGCGACTTTGTCTCACTGTTTGCCGATCCCAGCACTAATCCAAGGGGTGCGCAGCTGATCTTCTCAACTCATGATGTCACCTTGATGACGCGCACGAGTCCCATGGAAGAGGTGCTTGAACGAGATCAGGTTTGGTTTGTAGAAAAGGACTCTGAAGGTGCTTCGCAATTAATTGCTGCGATGGAGTATTCGCCTCGTGCAAATGAGAATCTGGGGCGCAATTACTTAAACGGTGTCTATGTGCCGCTGCCCAACCCAAGTTTTCATCAACTTGTGGCCCAACTCATGAAGGAAGGCGCTGACATAAATGGCTAAGGCAGAAAGGAGAGGGCTTGCTCGCGGCCGCAAAAAGCAGACAAGAGCCAAGCGAAAGCGCCACCTAATTGTGTCCAATGGAAAGGTGACCGAAACCGAATATTTTAACTTCCTTATTACTGAAATGGACGTTCGCGGAAGCGTGCTGTATCGGCATATTGACGGAGACCCTTTGAAGGTGGCCAAGCAGCTTTCGCGAGAGCTCGATTCAGATAAAAAGGCCGTTAAAGCAGGCGAAATCGAAGCATTGAGTTCCGCATGGATCGTGGTCGATTCAGATGATTTCAGAAACCTAGCCGCAGCAGAACGAGAAGCAAAGACAAAGGGAGTTAGGCTCGCGATCTCCAACCCATGCTTTGAAGTATGGCTTATCGATCATGTCTCACCATGCCCGGAAACTTTTGCATCGACGCCACAATGTGAGAAAAGAGCGCGCGACCTTGGCGTTCTAAAATCTACTGACCCCAACAGGTCCTCCGCGTCAAAGTTCAAGTCGGTAAATCTCGAAATGATTAACGGCAACAAGGGCCAGGCTTTGACCAATGCCGCAAAGCACAATACGGATAATAAACGTCGTGCAAGAGAAATGAATCCGGACAACGTTGTCGCCTATCAAGTATGGACAGACTTGCCTGATCTTGTAGATGACATATTTGGATCGGGTAACTAGTGTGATTCATCCCGCGTTGGGGGCAGGCTTTTAACTCAAAAAGTTGTAAACGAGGTAGCAATGCTTTGGAGCTATGTTCAACTAGATGACGGCACTCAGTTTGCCTACTCAGAGACAAGAGATGACGGGACCGTTCGCGTAGCCGTCGAGCGTCCGGTTGACCTTGGCTTTGACCATGCAGAATGCTTCTTGCCTGCGGTCAAATGGTTTAACGTTGAAGGATTTACTACTGATGACCTCAATTTCTTGACAGAATTTGTTAGATCAAACGCCCCGTTTATCTTCGAGCTCGCCGAACGCCAAAAAACCAGACTGGTGGTTTCGACGCTGGCCCCCTGACGTTCTACTGTTGAACGGCAAATAACCCATGATTTCGCCTACCGACATATCCACCTCCGCCTCTCGCGTGCTTGCTCAATACGACGTCAGCGAAGCATATTTATTTGGCTCGTTTGCCCGAGGCGAACAAACGCCCGATAGCGATATTGACTTGCGCCTAGTCTGCGGCAACACCATGACGTTCGGCACGCTTTACGAACTCTCCCATGAGCTCGAGAGGGAACTTGGCGAAAGGTTGATATCGTCACCAACCCACCAGAGCACATGCGCCCGGCATTCCGCAAAAGCATCGAGCAAGATGAGGTGCGTGTCTATGAAGCTCTGTAAGCAGGACGAGGCGTTAGTGTGCTCCGGCGTGATCAGCAAGTCTGAATTTTGTCGCATACTTCCGGACTCGGCGAGCCTTAGAAGCCAGTATTGAACTCAAACTCGGTTCCAGACACCCTCTTGCTATTTGAACACAGGTATCGCTCTAGCGATAGTATGTTATACTATCGCTAGAGCGATACCTGTTAGGAGACTCGCGTGGAACTGTGGCATGGTTCTCAGAAAATCATTGAGACTCCCCAGCTTGGCCTGGGGAAAATCCATAACGACTATGGACAGGGATTCTATTGCACAGAGAGCCTCGACCTTGCAAGGGAATGGGCATGCTCGCGCGATGCCGATGGCTTTGCGAATCGCTATGAACTCGATATAGCCGATCTCAAAGTTCTCGACTTGCTATCGCCGCAATATTGCGTCCTGCATTGGATAGCATTGCTCGTTGAGCATCGTTCTTTTCGCAAAGATACCGCCATTGCCGCGGGGGCGTGCGAATATCTCCATGATCACTTTCTACCTCAGACGAGCACTTGCGACGTAATAAGGGGGTGGCGTGCGGACGACTCGTACTTTAGCTATGCCAGAGCTTTTGTAAACAATACGATCACCGTCAATCAGCTTGGACGATCTATGAGGCTCGGTAACCTGGGGGAGCAGATTGTGCTCAAAAGCGAGCGTGCGTTTAAGAGCATTCGTTTTGCTGGATTTGAACGTGCGCAGCAAGCTCTGTATGGTCCATTGGCCAAGGAACGAGATGAAGCGGCAAGGGCGCAGTATCGGGAGCTCCTTGCCGAAAACCCGTTTGAGGGAATACGTATCGTCGATATCATTCGAGAGGGGATGACGGGCGATGACCCACGCCTACAGTGAGATGTATCTCGAGGATGCAATGAGAACGCTGGGCGAGGCGGTCGATTTTGCTCTCTGTGACCAAGGGCTGACTCCAGCCGAGTTGACGGCGATCATGTCGAACGCTCTTGAGATGAAACAGTTTGAGCGCGGTATGCCTCGCGTCGTCTGCGGCATGGCGGGCGACGAGCTCGCGCGCGATATTATCGCCCATGCGGGACTGACCCCCGTCAGATGTAGGGAGACCTATCCGTTCGACCGTTCGCCTCAGTATTGGGCGGGGTGGGTTATGGCCTATACGCAATGGATGAGCAGCTTGGGCTTTAATAAGCTACTCGAAGTCGCTCCGCTCGATTGGATCATCGGCTCGTACCATCCGCTCCACGAGGCCTCCGAAGATAAATTCGCCCAGATTGTCATCGAAAAATGGAACAACGCCCAGGCAGACAAAAAGGGCCTCAAGGCGGCACGAAAGGCTGCCGGACTAACGCAAAAACAGCTCGCCGCCCAATCGGGGGTTAAGCTTCGCGCCATACAACTCTACGAGCAGAACCAGCTCGACCTACGCCGCGCCTCGGTTTCCTCGGCATTGGCGCTTGCAGACACCCTAAACTGCACCATCGAAGACCTCGTCTGGCAACCGATTGCTCTGGAGTACGACTCGCAGGCCAATTCGTCTGTAAAGCTATAGAGGAGTCAGACATGCCTTGGAGCTATGTTCAACAAGATGACGGCGCTGATTGCGTTGCTCAAGAAGATCATTCAACTGCACACGTGGCAAATTCAGCATCATCGATTTTGCTCGGCCGCACCACGTCAATCGACGAAGCTATTCGGCTGACCATTTCGAACATGCCCAACGCGCTCAGGCTCTTGGAGAACTCATGATGGCGGACACGAAGCGGGGAGCGCATCCGTTCGCGCCGCTCGTGCTCGATGATGCCGGTTCGCTCGAAGATATGGCCGCGACCGTGATGCGCCTGCACAGCACGCTGATGACGGTCGGACGCTGCTATACAACCGACGCCACAGGCGACCGGGCCGCGCTTGAGCTTGGATGCGTCGAGTCCGTGCTTGCGGGTGCATTCTGTACGATATTCGGTCAATCGCCGGCCGATCGCTTCGCAGACATCTTTGACCAGGTCACCTACGTGGCCGAGCACATGGTCAAGGACCACATCTTTGAAGACGGTAACAAACGAACCAGCCTTGTCTTTGCGTTGTCCGTCTTAAGGTTCGCAGGCACTCCGGTCGTGCTGTCTGACAGCCCCGAACCAAAAGACAACCAGTACTACGCCTGGATCCAGGACCTCGTTTCCAATCGCCGCACGAACAGCGAACTAGCCGAAGAGCTGCGCTGCGGATTCGTTGCGGGCACGGGCGATCTGTCGCTCGTATAGAATCTAAGCATCCGCACGCCGGTTAATGAATTGATTGGACACCACATGGAACTCCCTAGCACCCTGTGCAGTAATGTGTACGACTTCGCGTTTTGCCCCGAGCCCTGCTACGACCGCCTGGTCGACCTCGCCGACCCCGAGGACTGGGGTCCCGGCAACCGCATCCTCAAAAACTACTTGTCGTTTTCGTTTAGCCGCGCGGTGTTTTTGACCGAGCGCGACGTGGACCAGACCGCGCCGTCCAACCTGCCGCTGGTGTTCGACGACGACCGCTGCCTATTCAACACCGGCCTTTACACGCGCCGCTACGAGACCATCTACGGCCTGTTTGAGCCCAACACCAAGCCCGACGCGCGCCAGCGCTGGTTTTTGAAGGGCTTCTTTAAGGAGAGCGACCCCATGCTGGTCTCGTTTGAGTACCTGCCGTGCCGCGTGCGCTTTGCCGAGGACCCCTCCGAGCTGGTCTTTGACTACCGCCTTCCCATCCGCTCCAACATCGACCACATTCTGGGCGACGAGGAGAACCTTACGCGTATTCCCGCCAGCCTGATGGGGGAGGGCAACTCGTTGCTGCTGCGTCGCGCCTTTGAGGGCGCCGTCGTCGAAGCCGCCCGCCGCGCCGCCGCCAACTACACGCTCGCCGTGCCGCAGTTCTACGGCGGCCGGATCCAACTGCTGCTGCCGCTGTGCCTAACCGGCGACAAGCCCGAACTGGCGCTGGCCATCCAGCGCGAGGACGGTTTCTACGCCGCACGCACCTGCCTCACGCTTGACATGGCCTCTGTCTCTTATACACATCTGACGCTGCCGACGA
>CABSMZ010000081.1 GCA_902478875.1 uncultured Collinsella sp. | reverse complement strand
GTATCGATATGCGGGTTCAACGGTATCACATTGGCCACATAGATTTTTAACTTGCATTTCTACCCGCCCTTTTCGTAGAGTCGCCGATACGTGCTTAGCGCACCCTCGGCGCGTCCGGCAGGCTTTGCGAAATGGGATCCAGGAGACTTCGGCGCAGCATCATCTTGCGGAATGCTTCTAATGAGCCTCCCATCCTTCAAAAACAGAATCTCATCGCACAGCCTATCGACCGAATCCAAGATGTGGGATGACATGATGATGCACGTACCAGAATCGGCCAGCTTCCTGAGAATCTCGGAATGCAAGTCCACCCTGCTGGGGTCGAGCGCGTTCATGGGCTCATCTAATAGAAGGCACCGCGCGCCCGTCGCATACGCAATCGCCAGGGTAAGCTGCTGCTTCATGCCCTGGCTCAGAGTGCGGATTCTCATCTTCGCGAACTCGCCTATCTGCGTTTGTTCCACTATCTCTTCGATATCGCGAGCATGCGGCCACATATCGCAAACCATCTTGAGGTGATCTTCCGCACGCAATCCGGGATACAGCAGCGTCCCCTCACCAGGTGCATAGAAGATCATAGAACGGACCTCTCTCGCACCCGTACCCTGCACCTCATCCAGAACGATGCTCCCGTCCACGCGAGGACCCGGCAAACCTGCCATCGCACGCAGCAACGTCGTCTTTCCATGCCCGTTCGGAGCGACGAGACCGTAGACCGTACCCGGGGCAAACTCAGCGTTCACCGAATCTACGAGCACCTTCTTTCCATAAGAGATCGTCAGCGTTTGAAGGTCAATCATCGAGATCATCCCCTTTCGATCTTTGGAACACTCAGGCGCACCATCAACGGAGATACGGCGCCCAAGACCACCAGCAGAGCGCCCGATGCGCCGACGACCTCTCCAAAAGGCATCGCGTTCGTCCCTCGCCCAAGGAACCCAATCGTCCCCACCTGGGAAGCGGGATCAAACGAGGCGAATGGAGCCAGCAGCGCGACGCCCATGCCCACGCTTTCAACATGAGCGCTCAACGAACCCAACACCAAGAGAACCGCGCAAACCATTCCGGTGACAACGGGGTTGCGGCTAATCGCTGCTGTCAACGCAGCGACGACGGAAATCACGCCGTATGCCATGACCAGCAACGGAATACTGCACAACACCGCCTCCCCCACCATGGACGTTGTCGAAGCTCCCGCCCGAATGAGAGCGACGGGATACTCCGATCCACCCGCACCGTTCTTAATCACGGACACAACGACAGCGGGAACCATCGACACCAAAAGCAGCACCAAGCCAAGCAGGAGAGCCAGCGCAACAGCCGTCAGAAAACGCACATGCGCTGTTGCGGGGATCTGGAGAACCAGAAGGGAACGACACTGCAGGTGGGTGCACGCGAGCGATGTGACAACCACGGGCAACAGCAAAAATAAGGAGGGAAGCGCTGCCTGGAGATACGAAAGGAGGATTAATGGGGGCATCTTCGTACTTAACTCGTAAACCTTGGGGTCCGGCAAGCTCGCGATCGACTCAAGCAGAAGGGCGCGCGCCTCCGCACGAGAAGGAGTCTCCGGCTCGATTCCGATCGATTGCAGGAGAGTCGCATCTGCCGCGCCCAGCTCACCTCGAGCGCGCTCGTACGTCGCAAGGCTTCGAAACCCCTCCGCAGGCATAGGCGCGTACACGAAACCCGAAAGAGCATCCCGCATGTCTTCCAGGGCCGCTTTGCCCTCGACGTCCATATTCGCAGCGTTCTGCTCTAGATACCGATCTATTGAACGGAGCTCCCCATCCCTATACCGAACAGCGGAAACGTTATCAGCGTCAGGAAACATCTCGACCAGAGCCGGGGCCAGCATCGTCGCCGACATTGCAATCGCGCATACGGCGAGGGTAGGAGAACGCAGGAGCAGTTTCCCCATCGTTCTTACGTATGCAACGGCGGAGGCACAAGCGCTCGAACGAGTTGCCGTTCTCGATGCAGCGAAGGAACCTCTCTCAAGACAAATCGGGGATATCGGGCGCGCGCAGCCGCTCTTTCCAGCAACGCAAAGCAGGCTAATTGCCAGCACCTCGATCCCGATTGCGCATACGAGGGCAATCGCGCCACGCTCGAAGCAAAGTCCAGGCAGATTCACTATCTGCGTTGTCGGGTACGGGCTATAGGCGCCGACGGTCAACTCAGTGTTCGCATACGTAAGGGGATTCAACAGGGCGAACTCACGTAAAGCGATGGATCTTCCGTAATACCCGGGAACCATCGTCACCCCCATCAGGGCACATACGAACACGATTCCAAGCGTAGGGTTATTGGCAATCTTCACGGCAAGGTGAACGACAAGCGAGATGAACGCTGCCACCAAGAATTGCAAGATGGCCGTCTGCGCGAACACCAGCCAAGCCGGTTTGATAACCGGAGTCGCATATTGAATGTAGCCTATCGGATAGAACGGCGAGCCCGGGCCATTCTTCACAAGCGCGGCGATTATCCCTGGAAGATTGATGGCGAGGACGGCAAGCATTGCAAAAACACTCGCCCATACGCTCGATGCAACAAGTCTACCCAGCTCGCCCATCGGTGCCTGGATGATGAGCTTTTCACGTTTGTTAAGACGCGCGGCAAGGAACGAGACGGCAACGGCCGTTGCGACCCATAGCAAGTACTCCTTCGATCCGTCATAATAGGTGTACTCTCCATCCGATATCTGCAGAAACGGAAGTAGGGGAGAGAGCGGTGCCAAGATAAGACGTCCCGCGGCAAGAGGGTACAGAAGCGCGGGCATGCTTGATGAAGAGGTATAGACATCGTCCTCCCCCGCATTCACAAGCGCATCCGCATAGGATGCTGACAATTCCTGCTCAACACGGGTTATTCCCGACTCGAGGTATTCGACCCGTCCGTCGATGCCAGCCGCGCTCCTGAAGACGGGCAGAGCACAAAGAACCATCAACGCAACAACGACAACACAGAGCGACCTGGAGGAGAGAAGCGACCTAAAGATCGCCTTCGAGATTTTGAGCATATTCATCGCCAACCTTAACCTCATCCAGTCGGAACAGAGGGGCCGAACAAAATGCTCGGCCCTTCCTCGCATCTAGTAGGTGCTATAGACAAATTGCCATTTATCAGTTGTGCCAAGAACACCACAGGAGCACATTGCAGCGAGGCGGGATTCCCTATGATGCGCGGATCGGCGATAGCCATTTCGGTAGGAGATCGTCTTGTAAGAGATGTTGAACATCGAGATGCTGTGCCCGCTTACGCCGCGAGGACAGCTGTAGCTCCAGTAGGTATCGACGACGTCGTCCGTATACCCGAGGGGCTCAACGAGGGCACACTGGCTGCTCTCCTGGGAAGGAGGCATCGGGGTATCCGCAAAAGCGGGGGCTCCCGGCAGCAACAGACAAAGAGCGAGGCCGAGGAAAACCAAGAGCTTACACGACTTAACAGTACTGAACATAATCCTCTCCAATCTAGAGGGGTTTCGGTTGCAGCATGCTGTGATTACTTGCCGGCAAAGTCAATTTAACATAAACTGTTAAAAAGTAACCTGAGTCTTTTAAATTCCTCGGAGGTTATTATGAGTTCCGACAATCGTACTCCCCGGCTTCATTCCTTCCGCATCGCATGTGCGATAGCCTCTGCGACCCTTTGCGCCACCGCCATCGCACAAGTGGCGTTCTCCTTAAAGCCAGCAATCGAAGTGCTCGACAACCCTGTAATTGCAGACTCCCCCGCGTATCCAGCCCTTGCGATCTCGACATTGGTCCCTGCCGTCATCGGTATCGCTACGACCATCCTCAGCGCCGTTCTCGTGTGGACGATCAAGAGCGGAGACCCCTTCAAGAAAGGGTCTGCGACATGCTTGAAGGTGCTCGGCATTCTCTTCGTTGTTCAAGCTGCCACCAGCCTCTACGCCGGCTCACTCAAAACCTCCGTTTCGATGTTTGGCGGCGAGGGGGCCGTCGGCGCCCAAGAGATCGCTTCATCATTCGATTGGACCTCTCTGGTTCTCGGCATCGTCCTGTTCATGCTTTCCCAGCTCTTCTTGTACGCCCGAGAGCTGTACCTCGACTCCGACGAGATTGCGTAAGGAAACGCCATGCCCGTAATTGTTCGCCTCGACAAGATCATGGCCGAGCGAAAGATTTCCTCGAACGAACTTGCCGAAAGGATTGGAACCACGCCCGTGAACCTGTCCCGTATTAAAAAAGGGCATATTCGCGGCATTCGCTTCAACACACTCGAGCAGCTATGCCTCGCCCTTCGTTGCCAACCCGGAGACCTTCTCGAAGTCATGAGCGAAGAGGATGCCCGAAAGGAGTTCGGACTCGATTGGTCCGCCGAGGATTAGAGGGCGGTCGTACTCGCCCTGCACACGGGGATGCGAATCGGCGAGGTCTGCGGCCTTCGGTGGTGCGATGTGGATTTCGAGACGGGCCTGATCTCGATCAGACACTCGGTGGCGTACGCGAAGGGAATGGGTTCGTTCATCAAGGACACCAAGACCCATGACGCTAGGGGTATCCCCATCGACCCGGTCGGCCTACTCCCCTTCCTGAAGGAGACCCACGAGATCGACTGCGGAAAGCTGCGCTTGCGCGGCCTTACCGGGGCGGTCGAGATCGGGGACTGCTACATCCTGTCGGAGCCGGGCGCGACCTTCGCGACGACAAGCTATATCCGCAGGGCGTTCAAGACGTTCTCGGAGACCAACGGCCTCATGGGCACCAACGACGAGCTGATCACGTTCCACGGCCTTCGCCACACGTTCGCAACGCAGTGGATCCGCCAAGGCGGCGATATCAAGGCGCTCCAATCGATCCTCGGCCACAAGGACGCCATGGCGACGCTCAACGTCTACGCCGACATCGAGCCCATCTCCAAAATCCATAACATGCTGCGCGCCACGCCGTGCCTTTGGCGCGGGCACCTCGGGCCGAGGGTCGATCCGGGTCCCATGTTCCAACAGAGGATCCAGGAGTCCATCGAGACGCTCCAGGCGTTCGGCTACGGCATCACCGAGCCGGACGACCGAAATATCGCCATACGCGACGTGGAGACGAACAGTTGGCTCTAGCTCACCGAGTACGCGGCAGTGCTGGGCCCATCCCAACTGAGGTCACGGTGGTCCGATAGGGGCGCCGCCCGCGGCATGCGCCGCGGAGCGGTATCCCCTACCGAAGGGCGGGGATGCCCTCCGCTTCCAGTTCGAAATCAGCCGTCGGAGGCGTTCGGCTGACTGCGGGAACGGCCTGTCCGCTCAATGTGTTCGGCTGAGATCGGAAATCAACCCAACACGAGCCGGACACGCGCCAGACGGCTCTTCCCCGTGCGGCCTTCCCCCTTACGCTCATGTTGCAGGCATGTAACGCCGCAGCGAGCGCACCTCTTTTGGCGCCAGACAGGTACAATGATGAACACTGTACCGTAGCGGAGCGCCCCGCGCGCGCCGCAACCACGCGAAAGGGTTTCCCATGGCCGAGATCTCGTCCTCCCGTATCGTCATCACCGTCCTTGGCAAGAACCGCCCCGGCATCGTCGCCGGCGTCACCCGTGTCCTGGGCGAGGCCAACGTCGACATCCGCGACATCACGCAGTCCATTATCGAGGACATCTTCACCATGACCATGCTGGCCGATACCGCCGAGTCCAAGCTCGACTTCGCTGAGCTGCAGAAGGCCCTGGCCGAGGCCGGCGAGCTTTCGGGCGTCAACGTGTCCATCCAGCGCGAGGACGTCTTTAACTTTATGTACCGCCTGTAGCGAGCAGGCCGCTGGGGATAGCCTGACACGCGCATGCCCATGCAGGCCACCCCGATGCGGCCCGGAGAGGAGCGCGCATGGCCTACGACGCCAAGAAAATCTATTACCGCTTCGATGACCACTTGAGCCGACTGGTTCTGGATTACGAAGCAAGCCGCCAGATTTCGTCTGAGAGCGAAAGCCTCTACCACGGCCTGCCGACCGACCCTTATGACGAGGGCCTGTTTGTCGAGCACAATGTCAAGCGCGGCCTACGCAATGCCGACGGCTCGGGCGTGGTCGCGGGTCTCACTCGTATCTCGGATGTGCACGGCTACAACAAGGTCGACGGAAAGGTCGTGCCCGATCAGGGCAAGCTCACGCTTCGCGGCTACAGCATCGAGGATCTGGTCAACAATGCCCAGGCCGAGAATCGCTATGGCTACGAGGAAGTCGCCTATCTGCTTATCACGGGTTCGCTGCCCAACAAGGAAGAGCTCGACGGCTTTTGCGAGCGCCTGGGCGCCTTTAGACATCTGAGCGACGAGTACGTTAAAGAGTTCCCTATGACCACGGTATCGTCGAGCATCATGAACGTGCTCCAGCGCGCCGTACTGCTGCTCTACGCCTTCGATGCCGAACCAGACGTGATCACGCCCGAGCACGAAATCGACGTCGCCATTTCCATGCTCGCACGTCTCCCGCGCATCGCCGCCTTCGCACACATGGCCTCGGTCGCCAAGCTTCGCGGCTCCGAGGTTCACGTGCCGCACCCTACGCCCGGTCTCTCCACCGCCGAGACCATCCTACAGGTCCTGCGCGGCGGCATGGCGTTCACCCGCGATGAGGCGATGCTGCTCGACGTTATGCTCATGCTGCATGCCGAGCACGGCGGCGGCAACAACTCCACCTTCGCTTGCCGCGTGCTGTCGTCTTCGGCCACCGACCCGTATTCCGCCTACGCCGCGGCTATCGGCTCGCTCAAGGGCCCGCGCCACGGCGGCGCCAATGCCAAGGTCGTGTCTATGCACGAGGACATCCGCGCGCATGTCTCCAACTGGGAGGACGAGGACGAGGTCGCGGCCTACCTGGGCAAGATCCTCGACAAGCAGGCCTTCGACGGCACGGGCCTCATCTACGGCATGGGCCACGCCGTCTATACGCTCAGCGACCCGCGCGCCGAGGTCTGCCGCCGTTACGCGCGCTCACTGGCAGCCAAGAAGGACTTGGGCGAAGAGTTCGCACTCATCGAGCGTATCGAGCGCCTGGCACCCCAGGTCATGCGCGACCACGGCATGACCAAGCCCATCTGCGCCAACATCGACCTGTACACGGGCTTTATCTACAAGATGCTCGGCGTGCCCGAGACGCTCTTTACGCCGCTATTCGCCGTCGCCCGCATGGCCGGCTGGTCGGCGCACCGCATGGAAGAGCTCTTCTGCGCGCACCGCATCATCCGCCCCGCCTACCGCCCGGTGATCGAGCCGCTGGAGTACAAGCCGCTCGCCGACCGCTAGGACGCGGACCGTTATAGAACTCGAGCGTGGCCAGGGCATCGCCGCCTTCGGCCACGCTTTTTATGCCAGTAGAAAGGGCTGCATCAAATGATTGTGTTTTCCGATATGGACGGTACGCTGCTGACGAGTGATAAGCAGATGAGCGACGCCACCTGGGCAATGCTCGACGAACTCGCTCGACGTGGGATTGAGTTTGTGCCCTGCACGGGGCGCCCGCTGTCAGGCATCTTTGAGCCCATCCTCGCCCACCCCGCCGTACACTACGCGGTCTGCGCCAACGGCGCCAGCGTCTGGCAGCTCGACGAGGATACGCCCACCGACGCCTCGCGCGCCACGTGCATCTTGAGCCGTCCGCTCGACCGTGGTATTGCCCACCGCATCCATCGTATTGCCGCCGGCCACGATGTGACCTTCGATATCTTCGCGGATGGGCAGTGCTTCCTCCCCCGCTCGCTATACGGGCGTCTGGATGAGTTCTGTGGCGGCGACCCCCACATCGCGGCTTCGCTCAAGCGCACACGAACACCGATCGACATGGATATCGACAGCAAGATCGACGAGGTCGAGACGCTCGAACGCATCGCCATGTACTGGCACGACCCGGCCGATCGCGACGCCATCGCAGCAGAGCTCGACACGCTCGGAGGCATTGAGGTCACGCGTTCGTACGCCATGAATATCGAGGTCATGGGTGAGGGCGCCACCAAGGGGACGGCCCTCACGTGGTTATGCGAGCACCTGGGCGAGCGTCTCGCCGACGCCTGGGCGTTCGGCGACAACATCAACGACATCCCCATGCTGCAGGCAGCGGGCCACGGTATGGCCATGATCAACGCCGAACCCGAGGACCTGTCTCTTATACACATCTCCGAGCCCACGAGACCGTACTAGATCT
>CABSMZ010000080.1 GCA_902478875.1 uncultured Collinsella sp. | reverse complement strand
AGACTACCGCCCGAGAGCGGACCCTTGTTCTTGTACATGAGCACGCTTTGATACTGCTGTGAATCGATCATCTGCTGCCAGCAACCCAGGGCAAACCGCATCACATGGTGGAGTTCATCCGGCTCATAGGTCACCAGGTTGGCATCGTGATCGGCCGACTCGATTAGCACGGTTTGATGGGTGGCGCGCAGGGTTTTGAACTTATTCTCGAGCCAGATGCAGTCACCGTCGCGCTGGATGATGTTGGTGAGCCCTTCTGTATCGCAAAAGGGGCACGCGGTGCCGGGACGACGGTTGTCGTCGGGCTTGCCACTCGCCTGCTGAACATCGAATACAAGCGCCACGGGCTACACCTCCAGCGGTACGATCCTTGTGCCATGGAGCTCGGAGACGCCCAGTGCCGCCGCCACGGTATCGCGGTTGGCCGTGGAAATGCCGCCGCCGGGAAGGATGGTCAAGCGATCGCCCGCATACTCGATCAAGCGGGCCAGGTTTTCGAAGTTGTCCTCGATCGGCGTACCGGCAGCGCCACCATGCGTCAGGATGCGTGTGATGCCGCAGTCGGCGAGTATGTCAATCGCGTCGAGCTGAGCCTCGGGCGAGAGCTGATCAAACGCCATGTGGAAGGTGATGTCGATGGGCTCACGCTTGCATTCCTCAGTCGCGCAGCCCGCGGCCATCACGAGAGCGCCCAACGTAAGCTCGTCGAGTGCCCATCCGCCAGCGCGGGGCTTGCAGCAGCCAAAGACTAAGCCGTCAACGCCGGCGCTCACGGCAAGGCCCAGGTCCATCTCCATCATGCGCAGCTCGTCTTGGTTGTAATGAAAGTCACCGCCACGCGGACGAATCATGCACATCACTCGCGCGTCATGCTCGTGAGCATAGCTGACTGTAGCGCTGATAACACCGGCCGAGGGTGTAGTGCCACCGACGGCAAGGTTGTCGCACAGTTCAATACGCCTTGCACCGGCATCGATAGCCGCCGGCACCCGCTCAAAGTTCTCGGCACAAAACTCGTACAGCATAGATAGACCCCCAAAGACAGCAGATGTTTTCCGACGGGCATTGTCACACACCCCCATGAAGTTGCGGTGGAATAGGGACTGTTTTGGCGTCTAGCGCCCCCATTTAGTCCCTATTTCACCGCAACTTAAAAGGGGGCGCTGACCGGGTTGGTCAGCGCCCCCTTTGTTGAATGGATTAACCGCCCAGATAGGCCTTGCGGACGTTATCGTCGTGCAGCAGCTCTTGACCGGTGCCGGTCATGGTGATCTTGCCAGTCTCGAGCACGTAACCGCGCGTGGCGATGGAAAGCGCCATCTGCGCGTTTTGCTCGACCAGAAGCACCGTGGTACCGGCCTTGTGCAGGTCCTCGACAATCTGGAAGATCTGTTCGATCAGAATCGGTGCCAGACCCATGGAAGGTTCGTCGAGCATAAGCAGTTTGGGGTTACTCATAAGGGCGCGCCCCATAACGAGCATCTGCTGCTCGCCGCCCGAAAGGGTGCCGGCGACCTGGCGACGACGTTCCTTCAGGCGCGGGAACTGCTCGTAGACGCGCTCCAGGCCCGGAGCCACCGTGGACTTGGGCTGCGTATAGGCACCCATCTCCAGGTTCTCCTCGACCGTCATCTGCAAAAAGGCGCGACGACCCTCGGGAACCTGAGCCAGGCCCTTACCAACCAGCTTATCAGCGGGCGTATGAGTAATGTCCTCGCCCATAAACTTGATGGAACCGGTCTTGGAACGCAGCAGGCCCGAGACGGTCTTGAGCGTTGTGGACTTGCCGGCACCGTTGGCGCCAATCAAGGCCACGATCTCGCCCTCGTTAACGTTAAAGGAGATGTCCTTAATGGCGTGGATGGCGCCGTACCAGACGTTGATGTTGTAGACGGAAAGCATCGGCTCTGCCATTTAGTTCTCCCCCTTATCCTGCTTGCCCAGATATGCCTCAATAACAGCGTCGTTGTTCTGGATTTCCTCTGCCGTGCCCTTGGCGATGACCTTACCAAAGTTGAGCACGCAGATGCCCTCGCAGATGTTCATAACGAGCGACATATCATGCTCGATAAGCATGATAGCAATGCCAAAGGTGTCGCGAATCTTGACGATGTTCTCCATGAGCTCCGCGGTCTCGGACGGGTTCATGCCGGCAGCAGGCTCGTCGAGCAGCAGTAGCTTGGGGTTGGTGGCAAGCGCGCGGACGATCTCCAGACGACGCTGAGCGCCGTAAGGCAGCGATCCGGCCTGCTCGTTTGCCAGATGCTCCATATCAAAGATGGACAGCAGCTCCATGGCGCGCTCGTGAGCAGCCTTCTCGTGCTTCCAATACGTCGGCAGGCGCAGCACGCCCTCAAAGCCGGAGTAGCGCTCCTGGTTGTGCAGACCGACCTTGACGTTGTCCTCCACCGTCATGGTGTTGAACAGGCGAATGTTCTGGAAGGTGCGGGCAATACCCATGCGGTTGACCTGATAGACCGACTTGCCCGAGGTGTCCTCACCGTCGAGCAGGATGGTACCGTGCGTGGGCTGGTACACCTTGGTGAGCAGGTTGAAGACCGTGGTCTTACCGGCACCGTTGGGACCGATCAGACCGGCGATCTCGGTCTTACCGATGGTCAGGCTAAAGTCGTCGACTGCCTTAAGGCCGCCAAATTCAATGCCCAAGTGGATGCACTCGAGCGCCGGGCGCTGGCCCAGGTCGCGGTCGGGAACGATGGCGCCAGAAGGATACGGGACCATCTTGCCCTTGTTGAACTCAAATTTACTGGGCATCGGCTGCCACCTCCTTCTTGGAAGCAAAGCGGTCCTTAATGCGTGCGAAGAACGCCTTGAGCTGCGGGTTGTTGGTAAAGATCATGACCAGGATCAGCACGATGGCGTAGATGAGCATGCGGTAGTCCGAGAACTGACGGAGCAGCTCGGGAAGCACCGTGAGCAACGCCGCCGCGATGACGGAGCCGCGCATATTGCCCAGACCGCCCAGGACCACGAACACCAGGATGAGGATGGACGTGTTGAAGTCGAACTTGGTAGCGGAAAGCTGCGAGAAGTTACCGCCGAAGAGGGCTCCGGCAGCACCGGCGAGGGCAGCGGAAACCACGAAGGCGATCATGCGGTACTGGGTGACGGAGATGCCCACAGACTCGGCAGCGATCTTGTTGTCGCGCACGGCAATAATGGCACGACCGGTACGGCTGCGAACCAGGTTGAGCACAATCACGAGCGCGACCATAACCAGGATTGCGCCGGCAAGGAAGGTCGAATAGGTCGACACGCCCGATGCACCCTGCGCGCCCTTGATGATGGCGGTGCCGTCCTCGAGCAGGTGCAGGTCGTCGATCGTGGAGTTACCCGTGATGTTAAAGATCACATGCAGGCCGCGGGAATCGACGCCCACAATGAGGCAGGTGACGACCTCTTTGATAATCTCGCCAAAAGCCAGGGTCACGATGGCCAGATAGTCGCCGCTCAGGCGCAGGACCGGGATACCGATCAAGAAGCCCAAGATGGCAGCGGCGATAGCGCCGACCACAATGCTGATGATCAGACGCATCGGATCAGACGGAACGGTGCTCTCCAGCGCGACGGCAGTGACGATGCCCGTATAGGCGCCGACGCTCATAAAGCCCGCGTGGCCCAGCGACAAGTCGCCCGCGATGCCGACGACGAGGTTAAGGGAGATGGCCATGACGATATAGGCTGTGATGGGAACCAGCTGACCGGCGATCATGCGCGGGATCATGTGGTTGGACTGCATAAAGAACACGATGGCGAACGCCACAACGCACATGGCGTACGTGACAAAGTCGTGACGCGTCTGCTTGTCTTTAAGAAACTTCATAACGCTCACCTACACCTTCTCGGGGACGTACTTGCCCAAGAGGCCGGCAGGCTTGACGAGCAGGACGATGATCAAAACACCAAAGACGATGGAGTTGGCAAGGCTCGTGGAAATGTAAGCCTGTGCCATCGCCTCGATGATGCCGATGAGAATGCCACCGACAAAGGCACCGGGGATGGAGCCGATACCGCCGAAGACGGCGGCGTCGAAGGCCTTGATGCCAGGCATGGCGCCCGTGGTGGGCTGCAGGACCGGCGAGTAGGAGCACAGGAGCACACCGGCGATGGCGGCAAGGGCGGAGCCGATGGCAAACGTCATCGAAATGGTGCGGTTGACGTTGATGCCCATGAGCTGAGCGGCGGCCTTGTCCTCGGACACGGCGCGCATGGCCTTGCCCATCTTGGTCTTACCTGTAAAGAACATCAGACCGGCCATGATAACCAGGCAGGCGACGATGGTGACGAGCGAGACGGCACTCACGTTGAACTTGGCCAAGAACTCCGGCACCGGGAGGGTGACGAGCGAAGTGAAGTTCTTGGGCGTGGCGCCCCACAGAAGCTGCGCGGCGTTCTGCAGGAAGTAAGACACGCCGATGGCCGTGATCAGAACGGCCAACGGGCCCGCTTGGCGCAGCGGCTTATAGGCCAGACCCTCAATGAGAACACCGAGAACCGTGCAGACCACACAAGAGAGAACTACAGATGCCCAGCCCGGGAGGCCGAGATACGACGTGGCGCAGAACGAGACATAGGCACCGACCATGATGACGTCGCCGTGAGCGAAGTTGAGCATCTTGGCGATACCGTAAACCATGGTGTAGCCCAACGCGATGATGGCGTAGACGCTGCCCATGGACAGGCCGTTGACCAGGTATTGGATAAAGACCGTCATGTTCCACATCCCCCTTTCGAATAGGTTTCCAGTTAATGTATGAAACAGGGACGTTACACTGTCCCTAGATACCAAGCAAGCAGGGAAGGCCAAAACCTCCCCTGCTTGGGATCAAAACCGCTCAATGTAAGGCGGTCTATTAGGCCTGTACGTACTTGCCGTCGGTGATAACGTACGCCGTGGGGTCCTTCTGGACCTGGCCCTTATCGTTCCAGGTGAGCTTGCCGGTCAGACCGTCAACGGTAATCTTGAGCATAGCCTTGGACAGCTTCTCGGCGACCTCGGTCGGGTCGGCGTCGACACCAAGACCGGCCTCCTTGAGGGCCTCGGCCACCGCGTGCACGCCGTCGTAAGCGTCGGCGGCAAACTGGTCCGGAGTCTCGCCATACTTATCCTTGTAAGCTTTGACGAAGTCGGCGTTCTTCTCATCGTCGGCGGAGAACGGGGTCATGAGCAGCAGACCCTCGGCAAGAGAGGTGTCGAAGCCCTCAACGCCCAGGATGCCGTCCATGCCGTCGCAGCCCATCATCTTGACGTCGTAGCCCATGTCCTTGGCGTTCTTGAGCAGGACGGACGCCGGCGTGTAGTAGATCGGCGCAAAGATCATGGTGGCGCCGGCCTGCTTGGCCTTGGTCAGCTGGTTGGTAAAGCTCGTGGCAGAGTCGTCCTTAAAGGTCTCCTCGTCAACAATCTCGAGCTTAGACTCAGCGGCCTGGGCCTTAAAGGAATCTGCGATACCCGAAGAATAGGCGTCGCCGGAGTTATAGAACAGTACGAACTTCTCGTCCGCATACTTCTGCGCCAGGAACTTGGCAGCGTTGACGCCCTGGTTGGGGTCGGTAAAGCAAACCTGGAAGACGCAATCCTTGCCGTCGGTGACGTCCTCGGAGGACGCGGACGGGGTGATCATGAACGTCTTGGGGTCGTTACCGCACTCGGCGGCAACGGCAACCGACGCACCCGTGGTGGTCGGGCCGACGAGGGCCTGCATGCCCCAGTCGAGCAGGGTGTTGAAGGCGTTGACGGCCTTCTCGCCGTCGGCCTGGTCATCCTCGGCCTTGCTGGCAAGCGGCAGCTCCTTGGTCGAGAAATCCTTGCAGCCAAGCTCGACACCCTGGGTAACGGACTTGCCGTAGGACGCGTTGGCGCCGGTCAGCGGGCCGATGGTACCGATCTTAAACGAAGCGTCGCTCGAAGCGGAACCGCTGTCGCCGCCGTTGGAGGAGCAGCCAGCTAGAATGGACATCGCCCCCAGACCTGCTGCGCTCGCGATAACGCTCCTGCGATTCATAACAGGGTTCAATGACTTACCGGTGAGGCTCGACATGCGGCTCTCCTCTCAAATCTCGTCGGGTTTCGGTTACCCGACAGGCCATCCTTCGCCGTGTTCGGCGTTCGCAAAATAGTAGACGCTTTAGTTGAGAAAAGTGGCGATTATTTCAACTTTTCTTTTGTTTTGTCCGTTTATCCATAGTTATGCGTATTTCTATTGGTTTATGCAGTTTAGCCACTTTATTGTGTAAAAGTAATGTTTCCATTCTGTTGCAAGCGTCCCTGCCCTGATTAAAACGGCCTCACCGGTAGCGCTTTATGCGCACTTAGGCGGCGATGTACTTGCCGTCCTGGATCACATAGGCTGTAGCGGGCTTCTCGACTTGGCCCTCGTCGTTCCACGTGAGCTCGCCCGTCAGACCCTCGATCTTGATCTTGCGCATGGCCTTGGCAAGATCGCCGGCAATGTCGGCGCCGTCGGCCGTAATGTCGATGTTTGCCTTATCGATAGCCTCGACAATCGCATGGACGCAGTCATAGGCATCGGCGGCAAACTGGTTGGGCGTCTCGTCGTAGGCGTCCTTATATGCCTTGACGAAGTCGGCGTTCTTCTCATCGTCGGCAGAGAACGGGGTCATGAGCAGCACGCCCTCGGCAAGAGAGGTATCGAAGCCTTCCACAGAGAGCAAGCCATCCATGCCGTCGGTACCCATGAGCGTCATGTCGTAGCCCATGTCCTTGGCGTTCTTGAGCAAAACGGACGCCGGCGTGTAATAGATCGGGGCAAAGATAAGCGTGGCGCCGGCCTCCTTGGCCTTGGTGAGCTGGTTGGTAAAGCTCGTGGAGGAATCGTCCTTAAAGGTCTCGGTATCGACGATATCAAGTTTGGACTCCTTGGCCTGCTCGGCAAAGGCATCGGCAACACCCGAGCTGTACGTATCGCCGGAGTTGTAGAACAGGGCGATCTTGGCGTCCGCGTACTTCTCGGCCAAGAACTTCGCGGCGCTGGCGCCCATGGTGGGATCGGTGAAGCAAACCTGAAAGACCGTGGTCTTATCCTTGGTGACGTCGAGCGACGAGGCCGAAGGCGTGACCATGAGCATATCGTCGGCGATCTCGCCCGAGACAGCGACGGCGGCACCAGTCGTGACGGGGCCGACGAGCGCCTGCATGCCCCAGTCGCACAGGGTATTGAAGGCGTTGATAGCCTTCTCGCCGTCGGCGACGTCATCCTCGGACTTAAGCGAGAGTTTGAGGTCCTTGGTCGAGAAATCCTTGGCGGCAAGCTTGGCACCCTTCTCGGCCGAAACGCCATAGGTTGCCGCGGCGCCGGTCAGAGGGCCGATGACACCGATCTTGAAGGTCTTGCCGTCATCGGCAGAGCCGCCATCCGAGCCACCCGACGAGCAACCAGCGAGTGCGGCGGCGGTGCCGAGCGCCGCGGCGCCGGCGAGAAAGTTCCTACGGCTGAGCGTGCTGTTGATGTTGAACATGGTGTCCCCCTTTTTTTCGCTGGCCGCGGTGCGGCCGTCTTGCGGTACGGGGCAAACCTTATGGCGCAAACGTTGACAGTTTGTTACGGAGTTTCGTTTGTAGCGAGCATGTTTCCAATGTTTCCGCAGGGTTTCGGGGGTGCCGTTTTGTGCGACTCCTGTTGCCTGGCGAGCACGTGCTCTCGGTTCACGCTAGAATGCACTCAACCTGTAATCGGTTAATCCATCTATAAGATGCACGAAGGAGCTATCTATGAGCGAACCCCTGCGCACCGTGAACGTCGGCCTGATCGGTCTGGGAACCGTCGGCGGCGGCGTGGCCCGTCTGATCAAGAGCCACCACGATGAGTACCTGGCAGCCTACGCCATCGACCTTAAGCTGACCCGCGCCTGCGCGCTTGCTTGGGAGCAGGCCGAGGCGGCAGGCATTGAGCGCGAGGCCTTTACGAGCGACTGGCACGATGTCGTCACCGACCCCGCCGTCGACATCGTCGTCGAGCTGATTGGCGGCGAGCATCCCGCAACCGAGATCTTTACCACTGCCTTCGAGAACGGCAAGCACGTCGTCTCTGCCAACAAGGCCCTGCTGGGCCGTCATGTCGAGACGCTCGCCGAGAAGGCGCGCGCATGCGGCGTGCAGATTAAGTGCGAGGCCAGCTGC
>CABSMZ010000079.1 GCA_902478875.1 uncultured Collinsella sp. | reverse complement strand
CGAGCGCGAGCGCGGCGGCAACGTCAAGGTTTCTAGCATGCAGGCGGTCTTTCCCTCCATTACAGAGGTGGGCATGCCCGCGCTGCTGCCGCATCAGGCGCTTGGGCTTGCAGCGGATGGTTCGTTTGTGCTGGCTGACGGCAAGCCCACCGCAACGACTCCGCAACGCGAGGCCGTGCTTACCCATGTTGAGCCTACGGCCCGCGCTTTACGCTCGAGCGCATACCTCAACATGGCGGGAACCGAGCGTAAGGCGCTGCTCAAGGACTCAAGACTTGTTTACCTCTACCACAACAAGATCGATGCCACGGGCGAGAAGGCCGCTACGCAGGATGACGTCTTCGGTGCCTGTGCGGACACCGTGGAGGAACTTGCTGCGTTGGCGCGTCGCGTGTGCACCGACGCCCCGGGCGCGCGTGTTGTTATAACGGCGGACCACGGCTTTATCTACACGCGTCGGGAGCTCAGCGAGTGCCAGATGCTCGGCAAACCGGACCTTCCCGTCCTTGACGCTCCCGTCATGTACGGCAAGCGTCATCTGGTGGTGCCCAACGAGGCCGTGGGCAAGCTTTCGGACGAGGTGCGTGAGGTGTTTGTTAATGTTAACATGGGACGTTTGGGCGCCGGTTTTGAGGGGTTTGCCCCGCGCGAGAACGTGCACTTCAAGCGTCCCGGCGGCACTAACAACTACGTCCACGGCGGCATGAGCCTGCAGGAGCTCTGCGTGCCCGTTATCGGTTTTTGGCGTGCGCGCTCGGGTTCTAAGGACTTTGTCGACACGCGCGCGGCGACGCTGCGCGTACTAAGTGAGGGACGCCGAGTGACCAACTCGCTCTTCTCGGTTAACTTGATCCAGGAAGAACCTGCCCAAGGTAAGGTCTTGCCGTGCGAGTACGAGCTGGTGTTTACCGATGCGAGTGGCAACGAGGTGAGCGATACGGTCAAGGCGCATGCCAACAAGACTTCTGTTAACTCGCAGGAGCGCGTGGTGCATGCCAAGTTTGCGTTGCATGCAGTGGATGGATTCTCGGCCAAGGGTCCGTACTATCTGGTCTGCCGCGAGCGCGAGACGGGCAAGATCGTTTGGCGCGAGACGTATACCATCGCTGTTTCGTTTGCCCCTGTTGCTGACTTTGGTTTTTAGGAGTGTGCCCTATGTTTGATAGTCATGACGACGATCTGTGGGAAGTCCCCTCGATTAATGTGGATGCGCCTGTGGAGGCTGCGGCGCCTGCGGAGGCGCCGGCTGCTGAGGTTGTTGCGCCTGCCCCGGAGCCGGTGATTGCTGCCGCGCCCGTGGGGGCTGCGGTGCCCGCCGAGGACGAATCCTCGACCGATGGCTATGACCGGGCTGCGGCCGAGGCCCCCGAGGACGACGGCTACGACATGGATGGGCTTGACGGCAAGCTGCTCGAGCACTTTGCTGGCAAGATCGTGCGCAAGGACCTGACGGCCCTTATGAAGCGCGGCGCCAACGTGCCCACCTTTGTGCTGGAGTACCTGCTGGGCATGTACTGCTCGACTGATGACGAGGATGCCGTGGCAGAGGGCCTGGACCGCATTCGCAGGATCCTCACCGATAACTACGTGCGTCCCGACGAGTCCGAGCGCATTAAGTCCAAGATTCGCGAGCTGGGTCGTTTTACCATCATCGACAAGGTGACGGCCAAGCTCGACGAGTACAAAGACATCTATGTGGCATCGTTTGCCAATCTGACCATAGAACCGTTTGTGATGCCGGCCGAGTACGTGCGCGACTATTCCAAGATTCTGCAGGGCGGCATTTGGTGCATTATGAGCATCGAGTATCGTCACCCCTTGGATGAGGAAGACGAGTTTGGCATGGAGGTCTTTGGCGACGATGCGCCGCGCCGCTCCAAGGCCAAGCGCAAAAAGCGCGGACCCGAGGACTCTCCGTTTAGCGTGGCGTCGCTCACGCCCATCCAGATGCCCAACCTGGACCTGGATGCTATGGTCGAAGAGCGCCAGTATTTCTCGCGCGACGAGTGGCTCAACATGCTGCTGCGCTCCGCTGGCTATGAGCCCAGCGAGCTTTCGGAGAAAGAGCGCCTGCACTTTATCGAGCGTATGGTGCCGCTCATCGAGCGCAACTACAACCTGTGCGAGCTGGGTCCCCGCGGTACCGGCAAGAGCCATATCTACAAAGAGGTTTCGCCCTACGCCATTTTGCTTTCGGGTGGCCAGACCACCACGGCCAACCTGTTCGGCCGTATGAACTCTATGCGCGCCGACCGCGTGGGACTGGTGGGACACTGGGACTGTGTGACGTTTGACGAGGTCGCCGGCATGCGGTTTAAGGACACCAACGCCGTGCAGATTATGAAGGACTACATGGCGAGCGGCAGCTACGCGCGCGGCCGCGACCAGATCAACGCCGACGCCTCCATGGTCTTTGAGGGCAACATCAACGACACCGTGCAAAATGTCCTTAAGACCACGCACCTGTTTGATCCGTTCCCGCCGGAGTTTAACAACGATTCGGCCTTCTTTGACCGTATCCATTACTATCTGCCGGGCTGGGAGATTCCCAAGATGCGCTCGAGCCTGCTGACCGGGCATTACGGCCTGATCACCGACTGCCTGTCGGAGTTTTGCAAGGAGATGCGCCGCAAGGACTTTACGCACCATATCGACCGGTATTTCCGCTTTAACAGCGACTTTAACAAGCGCGACGAGATCGCCGTGCGCAAGACCTTTAGCGGCCTTGCCAAGCTGCTATTCCCCGACGAGGCCATGGACAAGGACGACGTGCGCTGGCTGTTGGACTACGCCATCGAGGGTCGTCGCCGCGTAAAGGAGCAGCTCAAGATTATGGCGGGCGTCGAGTTTATCGACGTTAACCTGGGCTATATGGATGCCGACAACCCGCAGGACGTTCACGTGGTGCGCGTGCCCGAGCAGTCCGAGGACACGCTGATTCCCGATGGGCCGCTGCTGTCCGGCCACGTGTTTGGCGTGGGCAGATCACAGGGCGGCGAGGTTGCCGTGTACAAGTTGGAGAACAAGGCCGTTGCCGGCGAGTGCAAGTTTAAGCACGAGGGCGTGGCCTTTAACAAGCCGGTGCGCGATACGCTGGAAGCCGCGTTCGACAACTTTGTGAACCTGGCGAACCGCGTGGCGCCGGGCATGCACATTGGCTCCAAGGATTACCTGCTGTTCTACAACGACCTGCAGAGCAAGGGCCTGTCCGAAGAAGTTTCGCTTGCCGAGTTTGTGGGCCTGTGCTCCGCGGCGTGCAACCGCCCGGTGATGCCCGCGCTGGCGATTCCGGGCATCTTGCGCATGTCGGGTTCTATGGACGAGATCCGCGGGCTCGAGGACATTATGCGCGTGGCCAAAAACGCCGGCGCCAAGCGCGTGATTTTGCCGCTGAGTGCCATCGCGGGCCTGCAGAGTGTTTCGTCTGAGATTATTTCGGGACTGAGCCCGGTGTTCTACATGGATGGCGACCCGGTCGACGCCGCGAAGAAGGCTCTGGATCTGTAGGAGTGCGGGCGTGCGGGCTTGCGTGCGCGTGGGCCCGCGGGCGTATTGGCGTGTTCGGGTAAGGAGGCCTTGCCATGGCGGACGAGCGTTGCGTTGGCGAGCTGGTGCGCAAGGCGCGCTCCCGCGAGCTGTTAGGTGTGCTTAGGGGCGTCGAGGCTGCTGAGCACGCTGCGCGCGAGCCTGCCGTGCGGGCTGCTGACGGGTATGTTCGCCGTGTTGAGAGCGCCGCACTTGCACGCGCTCGCAATCAGGCGGGCATTGTTGGACCGCTGCGGATGGAGCGCCGCTATGCTGCCTTTTTGCGCATGGAGGACAAGGCCGAGCTGTTGGCCCGTTTGGAGCAGACGCTTGCGTTTATCGAGGTAAAGCTGCGTGCTAATACGGCGGACAGGGTTCGCGCAGCGTACGATGCCGCGGGGGCTATGGTGCTGCATGACGTGGCGCGCCTGAGTGACGTGCGCGTTGTGGACGCCGTGCCCCTGGATGCCGATCTACTGTGTACGCAGCTTGAGCAGTTGCGTTGTGCCGCCGACGCGACGGACCTTGCGGGTATGATCACGGCGACGTTTGAGTCCGAGCTGAGTGCGACGGGGTCGCAGGGCGCCGGCGGGTCTGCGAGCGATGTTGCTGGCGACGTGGCGCTGGAGCGTGAACTTACCAACGTGCGCGGTGCTGCGCAGCGGGCACGCTTGGCGGCGCAGGCGTATCGGGCCGAGCGTGCCGCCCGTATTGCGGGGAGCATGGTGGAGCCGGTATCGTTGCCCGAGCCTGCGCGCGTTGCGATCGAGACGGCGTGCGATGCCGGGGAGCTTTCCGAGTTGCTCGCTCAGGTTAAGAAGTCGTTTGAGACCTACCGTCGTGTTGTTGCCGACGGCGGGTTATTCTGCGCGTTTGGCACGGGCTCGCCGCACGGCATTTGTTGCGGCACGAGCTATTTGGACTACGATTCTCGGCTTGATGAGGACGTGCTGGTGGGCGAGTACGATGGTGCAACCAGGCATACTGTTCGGCGAGTACGATGGTGCAACCAGGCATACTGTTCGGCGTGAGGTTACGATTCCCGAGCTGGTGGATGAGGCTTCTGCCGAGGGCGGCGATTCGCTCAAGGTTGCCGTGGCGCGCATGCGCGAGTTTAACGGGCGTCGCTACGATGGTGTGCTGGATGAGGATCCTGCGCGCCATGTGAATGCATTTTGGTATGGACTCAAAAAGCTCAGCCAGTATTGCGAGGCTGCCGTGTGCGTCGACGAGCGTGCTTGGGATTGCTTTATCGATAAGGTGCAGTTTGCCTACGATGAGCCCGTGGGGCGTTTGGCTGTGCAGATGGACGACAAGCAAGTGGCGGCTTTTGTTGCTGCCGTGGATGAGCTTGGCACTGCTGAGTAGAGTCCTGGTCTGGTAGGAGGTTTCACCATGAAGAGCGAAGTTGATGTAGACCAGCTGCGCGAGAGCCTGCTCGATCGCGCTGGGAGCGCGGCGGGCGTGGGCTTTCCCGCTGCCATGCTCGACATAGTGGATATCGAGGACGAGTCGCCCCAAGAGCTCCTGGCCCGAGCCGAGCGCGAAGGCCTCGGCCTCCGCGACTTTGCCGTCGACGATGACTAGGGTAGCTAATTTGAGACGGGGCGTCTGCACCCGCGGCTGCGCGAAGATGAACGATAAACCGTCGCAATGGAGTCTAATGAGCTCGCGACCGTTCTATTTTGACTGCACGCTGGCTAAGTGAGTAGGCTTTATTGGAAATCCTGAGCACCCGACAAATTTGCTTCAACAAACCCGCAGGTCACAGACTTGTGCTTTGGTGGCGTGGTCGGCGATTCGACAAAAGTCTACTCACTTAGTTTTGAGAGACGCTAATTGTCCGCAACGAGACCCCAGCCGGGGCGATTGATGCTCAAATGTAGCCAATTTGGGACGTGTCTCTTTTAGCTACCCCATGGCCGCTACGACGCCAGTGTGGCAATGACGGCTTCGTCGCCGGCATATATTAGGGTGTTGCCGTCGGGGATGATCGTTTGGCCGTCGCGCTTGAGCATCACCACAATAAACGGATGCTTGCCTTGCGGCACGTCGCGCAGGCGCTGGCCGGCCAGGCGACCGTGGGGCGTTATGGTGACCTCGCGCAGCGTAACCTCGGCACGCTCTTCGAACGTTGGGGCGGCCATCACCAGCAGATCGCCTTCCTGGATCACGGTATCGCCGTTGGGCAGCACCGGGTGCGCCCCGTCGCGCAGCACCAGGACCACAAGCATGTCCGTCGCGCTGCCAATGTCCGCGAGCGAGCGTCCGGCAAACGGATGTCCAGCGCCCACCTTGAGCTTTACAAACGACATGCCATCCTCGTCGCGGTAGTCGTTAAAGGTGCGGCGCACGTCGCCGGTCGCATCGATCATATCGAGCTTCTTCGCCACCGCCGGCAGCAGCGAACCCTGTACCACAATGCTCGACACGGCAATCACAAAGACCAGGTCAAATAGGTCGTGCCCACCGGGAACGCCGGCAACCACGGCAAAGAGACTAAAGACGACCGAAGCCGCGCCGCGCATACCCGCCCAGCTTACGAGCGCAACCTGGCGGGGGTTCGTCTTAAAGGGCGCCAGGAGCACGCCGACGGCGATGGGGCGGCTCACGAAGAGCATAAACGCCATGAGCGCCAGGCCCGGCAGCAGCATCTGCGGCAGGCGTGCGGGCGTTACGAGCAGGCCGAGCAAGAAGAAGATCGTCATCTCCGCCATTTCGGTGAGGGTGTCAAAGAAGTGCGCCATCTCGACTTTGCCGGTGATGTCGCTGGCACCCAGCACAATGCCGGCCAGGTATACAGCCAAAAAGCCGTTGCCGCCCAGATAGCTTGGTAGTGCGTAGGCGACGATCGCCACGGCGAACAAAAAGATGGTCTGCGCGCCCTCGGCCGTTGCATGTGCGCGTTCAATCAGGCGGCCCGCCGCCCAGCCGATGGCAAGGCCCAGGCCCGCGCCTAGAATGATCTGCTTGGCCAGCAGTGCGGGAGTGTTGATGTCGCCGCCGGCCGCGAGTGTAGCGAGCACAGCGGTGAGCATGTAGGCGACGGGGTCGTTGGAGCCCGATTCGACCTCGAGCAGCGAGTCGGTGCCGCCCCTCAGCGAAAGGCTGTGCTCGCGCAGAACGCTAAAGACGCTGGCCGCGTCGGTGGACGCCACGACCGATCCCAGCAGCAGGCCGCCGATCCAGTCGAAGCCCAGCACAAAGTGGGTGAACATGCCGGTGATGCCGGCAGTGATGACGACGCCGAGCGTGCTCAGCAGCACCGCCGGCGCAGCGACGGGCTTGGCGCGGTCGATATTGGTGTTAAAGCCGCCGTAGAACATGATGAACAGCAGCGCCGTGCTGCAGACGGTTTCGGTGAGCGCATAGTCGCTAAAGTCGATATGCGTCGGGCCGTTGACGCCCAACAGCATGCCCAGCGCGATAAAGATGAGCAGGGTGGGGAAGGGGAGTTTTTTGCCGACGGGTTTGATGGTCAGGCACAAAATGATGACGAGGCCGATAAAGAGAAGGATCTGGTTCATGGATAGTGTCCGCTCCTGGGTGGTTGGCGTGGCACGGTCAGTTGTCTGCGGTCATTTGTACCCAGAGATGGTGGGTTTATGGGGTTGGATTGCGGGCGTGCGCGATATCGTCATAGACGGCTGCCGTCTTTGCCTCTGCTCGGAAACCCTTTCCAGCTTTATTGCAACGGAGTACAATGGGTAACGTTTAAGTTCAACTTGAAGTTTTAGTTGCGGCACCGGGCTTCGGCCGCAATGCAAGGAGAGGCGTACCATGGCGATCTATGTGACATCTGATGCTCACGGGCACGTGCGTGCGCTTGACGAGGCCCTGTCTAAGATCTCGTTGACGTCCGACGACACGCTGTACGTGCTGGGCGACATGATCGATCGCGGGCCCGATCCGGTCGGCGTTATTAAGCTCGTACGCTCGCTGCCCAACGCCCGCGTGCTCAAGGGTAATCACGAGCAGATCATGCTCGATGCCATCATTGGCCAGGATCCGCTCGATGCCGAGACCTGGGATATCAACGGTGGCTGGACGACGCGCGAGCAGCTCAACGACATGGAATTTGAGGCATACGAGGAGCTCGTGCGATGGATGGCCGCGCTGCCGCTCTACGCGGTGGTCGAGACCGAGGAGCGCCCGTATCTGCTGGTACATGCTGGAATCGAGATGAAGGCGGCGCGCGCGTTTTTGCTTGAGCATGGCGTCGATTGTGCCGATGGCGTTGGAGCGGTGGGTGCCGATCGCGAGCTGCTGCAGCAGATGCTCGCGGTGCAGTCGTCCGATGACCTGCTGTGGATTCGTCATGGCTATTGGGATGCGTCGACCGGGCTGCTTTCTGCCGAGGGCAAGGGCCCGGTCGTGGTGAGCGGTCACACGCCCACGGTATCGCTTGGGCGCTATTGCGAGGTCGGTGGTCTGGCGGGGCTCGATGAGGAATCGGGACGCGGGCAGATCGTGCGCCTGGGCGGCGAGGATGCCGCCAGTGTGCCCGATCGCATCGACATCGACTGCGCTGCCGCCACCGGCTCCGAGTTCGGTCGCGTGGGCATCCTGCGCCTGGACGACGGGGCGGAGTTCTACGCGAACATCAACCCGGGCGAATAACCTTGTTCCGCCGATCTACCGTAGCTAATTTGGGACGTGTCTCTATAGTTTTGTCAACCGCGTGCTTCGCGCCATTTCGGCATGA
>CABSMZ010000078.1 GCA_902478875.1 uncultured Collinsella sp. | reverse complement strand
GCGCTGTGCTCATCGTCAATAACAATGTCGACCCGCTGTTCGCCGTGCTGGCCGGTATGTGCGCCGGCGCCATCGCGGGCGCCGTCACGGGCATTTTGACCACCGTCTTTGAGATTCCTGCGATCCTCGCCGGAATCCTCACCCAGATCAGCCTGTGGTCCATCAACCTGCGCATCATGGGCAAGTCCAATACGCCCATTCTTGCCAAGGGCACCGTGTTCTCGGCCGTCAGCAATATGACCGGTCTGCCGCAGTCCACCGTTGCCATCATCTTGGGCATCCTGCTCGCCGTGGCTATCGTTGCCATCCTGTATTGGTTCTTTGGCACCGAGATCGGCTCGGCGCTGCGAGCTACCGGCAACAACGAGTACATGATCCGCGCTCTGGGCGTCAACACCAACTCCACCAAGATGATCGCCCTCGTGCTCTCCAACGCCCTCATCGGCCTTTCGGGCGCGCTCATCTGCCAGAGTCAAAAGTATGCCGACATTGGTATGGGCACCGGTGCCATCGTTATCGGTCTTGCCGCCATTGTTATCGGCGAGGTGCTCGGCCGTCTGCTTCCCGGCGGCCTCACGCAGTTTAGCGTCCGTCTTGCCTCCGCCGTCTTTGGCTCCGTGGTGTACTTCCTCATCCGCGCCATCGTGCTGCAGTTGGGCATGGACGCCAACGACATGAAGCTGCTCTCCGCCGTGATCGTCGCCGTGGCCCTGTGCGTGCCCGTGGTTTGGGAGCGCTATAAGCTCCGCAGCTCCTACACGAAGGGGGATGAGGCAGATGCTTAAGCTCTCGCACGTCAAGAAGACCTTTAACAAGGGCACCGTCACCGAGAAGCGCGCGCTTACCGGCGTCGACCTTACCCTCAATGATGGCGACTTTGTAACCGTGATCGGCGGCAACGGCGCCGGCAAGTCCACGCTGCTCAATATGATCGCCGGCGTGCATCCGCTCGATTCGGGTGTCATTGAGCTCGACGGCACCGATATCTCGCGTCTGAGCGAGTCGCAGCGCGCCAAGTACCTGGGCCGTGTGTTCCAGGACCCCATGCGCGGCACCGCAGCCGACATGCAGATTGCCGAGAATCTAGCCCTCGCCAAGCGCCGCGGCCAGCGTCGCGGTCTTTCGTGGGGCGTCACCAAGGCCGAGAAGGACGAGTACGTTGAGCTGCTCAAGCGCTTGGACCTTGGCCTGGACACACGCCTCAACGCCAAGGTCGGCCTGCTCTCAGGCGGCCAGCGCCAGGCACTCACCCTGCTGATGGCCACGCTCACCAAGCCGCGCCTGCTGCTGCTCGACGAGCACACCGCCGCACTCGACCCCAAGACGGCATCGAAGGTGCTCAATCTGACCGAGGAGATCGTCGACGAGAACCACCTGACCACGCTCATGGTCACGCATAACATGAACGACGCCATCCGTCTGGGCAACCGTCTGATCATGATGCACGAGGGCCATGTGATCTACAACGTGGCCGGCGACGAGAAAAAGTCGCTCACCGTCGCCGACCTGCTGCAGAAGTTCGAGGAGGTCTCGGGCGGCGAGCTCGCCAACGACCGCATGCTGCTGAGCTAAACCTGCCAAAAAGGGACAGGTTTATTTTGGCAGGTTTTATCTCGGCAAACGTCAAAACCGCCGCAAAGGAGCAGATACCTTTGCGGCGGTTTTCGCTAACCCCCATATCGAGCACAGAAGCCCGTCCGAATTTGATCGGACGGGCTTCTTGATGGGTATCATGGTTGGACGATCATTAGGAGGTTTCTCTACATGGAATTGTTTGAGCCGATTCTTCATTTCTTTGCACAACGATGGGTCCACAACATCATCTGGACAGGTATCTTGGCCATCGGCACCGCCGTTGCCGCCAAGGTCGCGTCCAAGACCCTGTACCACCTGCTCAACCGCGACGATAACCCACTCCCTTCATCAAGCATCTTCATCAACATCGCGCGCGCCGTCATTTGGATGATCGGCGGCAGCTTTATCCTCGACAACTGCTTTGGCATTAATGCAAACGCCCTCGTCGCCGCTCTTGGCGTCGGCGGCATCGCCATCTCGCTCGGCTTTCAGGACACGCTGTCAAACCTTATCGGTGGCATGCAGGTGACCTTTATGGGCATCATCAAACCCGGCGACAATATCGAGGTCGGCGGCGTGTCGGGCGTGGTCCAAGATATCACCTGGCGCCATACGGCCATCGAGGACGCCTGCGGGCAGACCATCATCGTCCCCAACTCAAATATCTCCAAGAACACGCTCGTGCACCTCATGCCCTTTGGGCGCGTTGCCGTGCCCGTTGCCGTAAAGGACACGTCCAAGTGGGCTTCACTGGACGCGCTGGCAGATGAGCTCACCGACGCCACCAAGGCCGCGGTGCTTCCCATCTCTGGCTTTGACAAGGAGCCCTACGTGCTCTTTAGCGAGATCGGCGACTTTGGCATCAAGGGCAAAATCATCTTTATCGTCAGCGACGATAGCACCACCTTCACGGCAGCCGACGCCTGCATCCGCGCCATCGCCCCCATCATCGCCTAAAACCACCGCAAAGGGGACAGGCACCATTGTGGTGGTTTCGCATCGTGGTACCATGGTTCATATCGTTGTTTAAACGACTAAGGGAGTAGACACCATGGAAGAGGCCTATCGTCAAGCACGCAAGCGCGGCGAGCAGGGACGCCGTCGCGCCATCAGCCAAAGCGAGCATCCATATCTTACGGACCTCGACAGCTTGGTCGCTCAGCTTCCCTGCGGGCAGCGCGAGAACATCGGCCTGCGGGACATTCCGCTCGAAATGGTCGTCGGCACGGTTACCAAAGGTCGCCAGTCCGCCTTTTCGTGTAACTTTATGCCGCTGCTCCCCTGGAATACCGAATTCGCCCGCAAATGGTCCAACCTCTACGATATCCAAATCTCCGAGGGCTACCGCGACCCCATCATCGTCACCGAGTTCATGCACCGCTTTTACGTCCAAGAGGGCAACAAGCGTGTCAGCGTCCTCAAATTCCTTGACGCTCCGACGGTTTCGGCCAAGGTGACGCGTCTGTACCCCGGTAAGTGGGATTCCGTCGAGAGCCGCCTGTACGGTGAGTTTTGCGCCTTTTGGTACGTATGCCCCCTGTACGAGATTGAGTTTTCGCGCGAGGGCAGCTACGAGATGCTTGCCAAAATGCTCGGCCAAGATCTTGTCGAAAAATGGCCTCAAAAGAAGGTCGACTACCTACGTCACACCTTCCTGCTCTTTAAGCGCGCCTATCTTCGCGCGGGCGGCGACCACTTGGACATTACGCCTGCCGATGCCATGCTCGTCTACCTCAACGTCTACAACCAGGACCGTCTGCTGGATACGCCGACGGATATCGTCGTCAACCGTCTGTGCAAGATTTGGCGCGAGCTTGTCATTGCCGGCAAAAGCGACGAGGACAAAGTCGATCTTGTCGAAGCGCCGCAGCCCAACGAGAAAGAGGGCGCACCGACAAAAGCTACCTCGGGCGTGCTCAACTTCTTTATGAGCAAGACCGTCTACTCCACTGCCAATCCCATGCGAATCGCCTTTATCCACGAGTTTCCCTGTGCCACGTCGAGCTGGGACAGCCTACACGACCAGGGCCGCCGGTATCTTGATGAGCACTTTGGCGGCATCGTGCGCACCGAGGCGTTCGAGGACTGCCACGATTCGGACGTGTTCTACGCCGCCGTCGAGACAGCCGTAAAGCACGGGGCGAACGTCATCTTCTCGACCTCACACCGGCTCATGGAATACACGCTCAGGGCGTCAGTCGAGTATCCCCAGGTGCGGTTCCTTAACTGCTCAATCGGCCTTCCCCACCAAAGCGTCCGCTCGTACTTTGGAAAGATGTACGAGGCCAAGTTCCTACTGGGCGCCCTTGCCGCCAGCATGGCCGACAACCACCGTATTGGCTACCATGCGTCGGTCTTCGCCTCGGGCGCGCTGAGCGAAATCAACGCCTTCGCTATCGGTGCCTCGCTGCTCGACCCTCGTGCGCAGATTATCCTCACTTGGGGAGATGTTCCCGCCGGCGGTCTTGCCGAAGCCATGTGTCGCGAGGGCGTGAGCGTCATGACCGGCGCCGATATGTCCAAGTCTCTCGAGGACCCCACCGCCTACGGGCTTCACCGTCTGGTAAACGGCAAGGAAGTTACCGGTATTGCTATGCCGGTATGGAACTGGGGCCGTTACTACGAACTCATCGTACGCAGCCTACTGCACGGCACATGGGACGAGACCGCCGATGACCAGCAGGTGCGCGCCGTCAACTACTGGTACGGTATGAGCTCCGGCGTCATCGATATTCGCTACGCTCCGGGCCTACCCTATCAGACGCGTAAACTTGTGCAGCTGCTTCGCAACGGCATTGTCGAGGGCTCCATCAACCCATTTGGCGGCGAGCTCCACAGCCAGGACGGCGTGGTTCAGATTGAGGGCTTCCCTCCCCTGCCGAGTACGCAGATTGTCGAGATGAACTGGCTGGCTGACAACGTTATAGGCTCGATTCCGCAGCTCGATAACGAGCCGGAGGTCCGTGCCCTATGAATATCCTAGCCATTGCCGATGTAGAGGAGCGCTGCCTGTGGGAATGTTTTCGCAAGGAGCGCTTTGAGGACGTTGACCTGATTCTATCCGCAGGCGACCTGGATCCGGACTATCTTGAGTTTTTGGTCACTGTCATCAACAAACCGCTTGTGTACGTTCGTGGCAACCACGACGACCGCTACGCGCGCCATGCACCGGGCGGGTGCATTTGTGTTGAGGACAGCGTATATGTGTACCGAGGTATTCGCATTGCGGGTCTGGGCGGTTCCATGCGCTACCGCGACGGCGCGAACATGTATACCGAGCGCGAGATGGCAAAACGCATGCGCAAGCTATCGCGAAAAATCGCACTGGTAGACGGATGCGATATTCTACTTACCCATGCACCCGTCGCAGGCATGGGCGACCTGGACGACCTGCCGCATCGAGGATTCGAGTGCTTTAATGCGGCTCTTGAGTCTTGGGGTCCCGACTATATGATTCACGGGCATGTGCACCAAAGCTACGGCCCCAACTTTCAACGCGAGCGCCAACACCCATGCGGAACGAAGATTGTCAACGCCTGCGGCTATACCAAGATCGAAATTGACGAGGCGCGCTACCCCACGCGCGGTTGGAAGGCCGCTTGGCTCAACTCGCAAACCATGCGCCGCGAGCTCAAACGCCACGAAGCAATCGTGTCTTCAACCGCCAGAACCCCCTGGTAACTGCCAACAACCACCACGAAGGGGATAGGCACCTTTATGGTGGTTTTGCTGACTCGTCCGACCTGTCCATCACGGTGCTTGTGTAATTAACGAGAACACTCATTGTTTTGTAAGGACGGCGCTCACGTGCCGTCTTTTTTTGTCAACTTATGCAGTCTCGACCGTGTTGTATGTAGAGGGACCTCGCGAGACGCCTTCCCTATATCCACCACGACCAATTGGAGGTGACACTATGCCTGCACGCCGTAACCGCAATAGCACGCTCCGATGCGATGCCGATCAGATCGAGCGGGAAGCAAAGCGCTTGGTCGACACGTATTCCGACCTCATCCTTCGATTGTGCTATTCGGCCCTTGGATCCGCTGACGACGCTCAAGACATCTGCCAGGACACGCTGATCAAGATTCTCCAACGCACTCAACCGTTCGACTCGCTCGAACACGAACGTGCTTGGGTGATCCGAGTCGCACTGAACGCATGTCGCGATATCGGCCGTACGCACGCGAATCACCCGGTTGTCGACCTCGATTCGCTCCCCGATTTCTGCGCACCCGTAACACATACCGAGCAAGAATTCGCGCAACGCGACTGCGCCATTCTTTCCGCTGTCACGGCCCTGCCTCAAGCACAGCGCATCGCCATCTTTTTGCACTACTACGCAGGCATGAGCATCAGGGAAATCGCAGACGCCGTTCACGCGACGCCAGCTGCAACCGCCCAGCACCTTAGCCGCGGACGTGCGTCACTTCGGCTTTCCTTGAAAGGAGACCACAATGACTACGAATTCGAATGACTATCGCCACGCCCTGGAGCACATTTCGTTTACCGATAATGCGAAGCAGCACATGGCAAACTCGATTGCTCAGTCCGTCGCCTCGAGCGATGCGGCGACCGCTCAAAGCAACTTTAATGGCACGCGACGCAAGCCGCGCATCGCCCGCCATCCCGTAAGAACAGTCGCTCGCATTGCCGCTGTAACGGCAGTCCTCGCTATCGTCATTGGAGGCGCTGGCACGGCTATGGCAACAGGCGTCCTGCCGCTTCCTTCTGACATGCTTTCCGACATCTTTGACGGACCTGCTTCTCAAACCGAGATCATCGACCGTATTGGCCGGCCCGTCGGTGCTAGCTGCTCCAACAACGGAGTCACCGTGACCGCCGACGCCATCATGGGCGACAAGGATATGGTTACCATCGCCTATACGCTTACGTTCGACGATCCCGCTGCCCTGAAAAAGCTTTCCGAGCCGGGCGAGAACGGAACTATCGCCGGAAGTGTCGATGGAAACGTATACGTTGATGGCGAGCATGGCGGCCAAGGCCAATCATGGCTCATTGACAAGAACCCCAATGACTCCAGCATTCAATACTTTGCACAGTTCAGCGTTGAATCACCCGGCCTTATGGGCAGGACCGTCCGCACGCATATCAACTCTCTCGTTGTGCCACGTGCTGGCAAAGAGCTTCCCGAGTATAAGAAAATACTTACGGGCCCATGGGATCTTAAGTTCCAGCTGAATTACGAAGATACATCCGTTACGATTCCCGCGCCCAAATCGGTCAACTTTAACGGCACCAAGGCGACGATTCAAGAGGCCACCGTATCCTGCGTTGGCGTTTCAGTCCGCTACAACATAGATCGTTCCATCGAACACGACAACAACAGCGGCAAGATGTCTCAAAACATGGAGGAGTCTATGGATGCCGTTGGCAACATACCCCTCATCGTGACGTTCAAAGACGGTCATGTTGAAGACGCAACCAGCCACAGCGGCTATTTCGCAAATAAACTGGATAACGGCACCACTGATGTCCACAAGACCTGGCCGTTCTCGCAAGTTTGTGACACAGACAAGATTGCAAGCGTACAAATTGGCGATACGGTCATTCCCATGAATTCGTAACGCTACGCGGCTCGTATATGCACCCGGTTCCGCACTTCGCGTCTAAAGATGCGCTGTCATCGAGCAGCGTGAGCGCAAGGCCGCCCGTATGGTCGGCTGGGAACACCTCGTTGCGCTAAAAACCACCACGAAGGGGACCGGCACCTTTGTGGTGGTTTTGCTGACTCGTCCGACCTGTCCCAACGGTTTGTCTCAATCTGTAACAGGTAGGGCCCAAATAATCGGTTAGCTGTTACAGATCGAGACAGACCACGGATGCTCGGCCGAAAATCTCAATCTGTAACAGGTAGGAACGATTTTGCCCCTTAGATGTTACAGATTGAGATATTTGACAGCTTGAATCGGCATCGCCTACAGCGCGGCGACGACCTTGTCGCCCATCGTCGTGGTGCCGAGGATCTTATCTGCCGGGGTGTTGACATCGGCGATGTCACGGGTGCGCCAGCCCTCGTCGAGCACGCGCGCCACGGCGCTCTCGATCCACGCGGCTTGCTCGCCCATGTCGAGCGCGTAGGTCAGCAGCATCGCCACCGACAAGATTTGAGCCAGCGGATTGGCCACGCCGAGCCCCGCGATGTCAGGAGCGCTGCCAGCGCTCGGCCCAAACAGCGATACGCCATCATCCAGCGAGGCAGAGGCAAGCATACCGAGCGATCCGGTAATCTGAGCCGCCTCATCGGACAGGATGTCGCCGAACATGTTCTCCGTCACCACGACGTCAAAGTCTGCCGGTCGACTGATGAGCTGCATGGCGGCGTTGTCGACGAGCAGGTCCTCAAGCTCCACGTCGGAGTACTCCTCGTCTTGCACGCGATGCACGATCTCGCGCCACATGCGGCTCGTCTCCAGCACGTTGCGCTTATCAACGCTCGTCACCTTGCCGCGACGTTTGCGCGCCGCCTCAAATGCCTGGTGCGCAATGCGCTCAATCTCGTACTCGCGATACTCCATCACGTCGACTGCACGCTGACCGGCCGCACCCGCAGCGCCCGCGCAGGTCACGGATGCGGGCGCCAAAGTCCCACGGCATGTTGTAGCCCATCGTATCGGGGATGTTCACGACCTGTCTCTTAT
>CABSMZ010000077.1 GCA_902478875.1 uncultured Collinsella sp. | reverse complement strand
GTCGCTTGAAGCACTCGACCGTGTGTGCGCCGGTAAGGCTCCTCGCAAGCTCGTTGCCGTATCGGTCGCACGCTCGCAGCTCAAGCGCCATCGTGTGGATGCTGCTGCCGAGTGCGCGCATGCGCTGCTCGAGGGGTGCGGATTGGCCGCACTCGACTTGTCCTCCGATGAGGCTGAGGTTCTAGAGCACGGGCTCGATACGCTCGACACCCGCATGCAGGCACACTTCGACCGCGCGCGTGCACTGGCCGAGTATTTGGCCGCGAACGAGATAGTGCACGGCGTGCGCTATCCTGGGCTGACCTCGCATCCCGACCACGCGGTTGCAACGGGAATCCTCGAGCACGGCTTTGGCCCGGCAGTTGAATTTGACCTGATGGACTGCACCGCGGGCGAATTCTTCAGCATGCTGCCGGATGAATTCCGCACATCACCCGCAGGCGGCCCAACAACGCGCCTTTCGGCTCCACGTGGCAAGCAGGGGAGCACCATCCGCCTCTTCGCCGGCACCGACAACCCCCTGATCGTGGCCGCCACCCTAGACAACGCCCTCCGCAACTAGCTAAATCATCCTCGACTCCATAAGTTGCGGTGAAATAGGGATTGATTTACGGCTTTAACCGCATAAACAGTCCCTATTTCACCGCAACTTATGAGAAGGGGTTGTGCAGCTAAAAAAGCCCCGTCCCAAATTAGCTACTTTTTGATGCTGGCGATGAGGGCGTCGGCTTTTGTGGCGATGACGTTGTTGATGTCGGCCTGCAGCGTCTCGTAGGCCTCGATGGCACGCTCGCCGGCCGGCGTGAGCGTTGATCCGCGCGCGCCGTCGCGCTCGATGAGCTTGCAGCCCAGCTGACCTTCGGCCTCGTTCACGATGCGCCAGGCCTTGGAATACGCCATACCCATGCTCTTGGCGGCGCGGTTGAGCGAGTGCTCGCGGGCAATACCCTGCAGCAGCAAGACGCAGCCGTGGCCGAACACGCCCGGCAAATCCTTGTCGCACGCTTGAATGACCAACTTTGCCGTCGTCTTGTACTTCATACGCTCCACGTCTTCCCGCTAAAGTGTTTGCTGGGCAAACGCAAAGCCTGCGTCAAACCCTCGTGTGCTCTTCTTAAATCATGCATTGTAGCAGCCAAAGTGCGTTAAGATACTTCCCCAGTATTGGGCGCCCAAGGTTGGGCTGGGTCCTACGAGGCCTGCAGCCGACCGGTCGCATGGAAAAAGGAGAAACATGGCTACGTTCTTTCCCGGTGAGTCCCACACGTTTTCGGAGTATCTGCTGGTCCCTGGTTACTCGTCCTCGCAGTGCATCCCCAACAACGTCTCTCTCAAGACGCCGCTAACCCGCTTTAAGCGCGGTGAGAAGCCGGCAATCACCCTGAACATCCCCATGGTTTCCGCCATCATGCAGTCCGTCTCGGGCGTCGACATGGGTGTCGCGCTCGCTACCGAGGGTGGCCTGTCCTTCATTTACGGTTCCCAGAGCGCCGAGTCCGAGGCCGCTATGGTCAAGGCCGTCAAGGATCACAAGGCTGGTTTCGTTCAGTCTGATTCCACGCTGACCCCCGACATGACCATGGAGCAGGTCATCGAGCTCAAGGAGAAGACCGGTCACTCCACCATGCCGGTCACCGACGATGGCACTCCCAAGGGTAAGCTCCTTGGCATCGTCACCAGCCGTGACTATCGCCCCAGCCGCGATGACCACCAGACGAAGGTCTCCGAGTTCATGACCCCGCGTGAGCAGCTCATCGTGGGCGACAAGAACATCAGCCTCAAGGTTGCCAACGACGTCATCTGGGACAACAAGCTCAACGCCCTTCCCATCGTCGACGACAACGATCACCTCATGGGCATCGTCTTCCGCAAGGACTACGACAGCCACAAGACCAACCCCAACGAGCTGCTCGACGGCGATAAGCGCTACATGGTCGGCGCCGGCATCAACACCCGCGACTATGCCGAGCGCGTGCCGCTGCTCATCGAGGCCGGTGCCGACGTCCTGTGCATCGACTCTTCCGAGGGCTTCAGCGAGTGGCAGAAGCGCACCATCGAGTGGATCCGCGCCAACTACGGCGAGGACGTCAAGGTCGGCGCTGGTAACGTCGTCGACGCCGAGGGCTTCCGCTTCCTCGCCGACTGCGGTGCCGACTTTATCAAGGTCGGTATCGGCGGCGGTTCCATCTGCATTACCCGCGAGACCAAGGGCATCGGCCGTGGCCAGGCCACCGCGCTGATCGACGTCTGCCGCGCTCGCGACGAGTACTACGAGGAGACTGGCGTCTACGTGCCCGTGTGCTCCGACGGTGGTATCGTCTACGACTACCACATGGCACTCGCCCTTGCCATGGGTGCAGACTTTATGATGCTGGGCCGTTACTTCGCCCGCTTCGACGAGAGCCCGACCGAGCGCGTCAACGTCAACGGCCAGTACATGAAGGAGTACTGGGGCGAGGGTTCCGCGCGTGCCCGCAACTGGCAGCGCTACGACCTGGGCGGCGCCGCGAAGCTCAGCTTCGTCGAGGGCGTCGACTCCTACGTCCCGTACGCCGGCTCCCTCAAGGACGGCGTGGGCGGCACGCTCTACAAGGTTAAGTCCACGATGTGCAACTGCGGTGCCCTCTCGATCCCCGAGCTCCAGGAAAAGGCACGCCTGACCCTGGTCAGCTCCACCTCCATCGTCGAAGGCGGCGCCCACGACGTTGTCGTGAAGGATTCTCAGCAGTCCGTATCTTATCGATAAGGTAAGAGCCTCACATAAAGGTTGATTCACAACCACGTTATTTAGATAAAGCGAGATGCCCGCAAGTCGCAGGCATCTCGCTTGTCGTATTTGCTATCATCAGTCAAGTTAACCTTAGGGTCGGGCGGCTTGGCTTTGTTCGCTACAAGTTCCGCACGCAAAGAAGAGCACTTAATGTGCTCTTCGTCTTGCGCAGGACTGTCCGCAGTAGCGAATAAAGCCAAGCCGCCCGACCCCAGCTAAGATTAAAGGAGCTGATATGTGCGATTGCACAGATCATAAGGACGAGATCCCTGCCTACGACGCGCAGGCCATTGAGTCCAAGTGGATGAAGGCCTGGGAGGACTCCAACCTCTTTGCCGTCGACACCGACGACAGCAAGCCTAAAAAGTATGTGCTCGAGATGTTCCCGTATCCGTCGGGCGACCTGCACATGGGCCACGCGCGCAACTATACCATCGGCGATGCCATGGCCCGTCAGGCCCGCATGCGCGGCTTTGACGTGCTGCATCCCATCGGCTTTGACGCCTTTGGCCTGCCTGCCGAGAACGCCGCCATCAAGCACAATACGCAGGCTGCCGCCTGGACGTATAAGAACATGGACCAGGCGCTCGCCACGATGAAGCGCATGGGCTTCTCCTACGATCTGGATCGCATGGTCAAGACCTGCAGCCCCGACTACTACCGCTGGGGTCAGTGGATCTTTGAGAAGCTGTGGGAAAAGGGCCTGGTCTACCGCAAGAAGAACCCGGTCAACTGGTGTCCTAACTGCAAGACCGTTCTGGCCAACGAGCAGGTCACCGAGGGTAAGTGCTGGCGCTGCGGCACCGAGCCCGAGAAGCGCGACCTGGAGCAGTGGTACTTCAAGATCACCGAGTACTCCCAGGAGCTGCTCGACGACCTGGAGAAGCTCCCCGGCTGGCCCGAGCGCGTCAAGCAGATGCAGGCCAACTGGATCGGTCGCTCCGAGGGCGCCGAGGTCGACTTTACCCTGTGCGACCAGGATGGCGAGCCCATCGAGGGCGACGAGGGCAAGATCACCGTCTTCACCACGCGTGCCGATACCCTTTTTGGCGTCTCCTTCTTTGTCCTGGCTCCCGAGTACGCCGGCCTGCACGAGCTCGTCGAGGGCACGGAGTACGAGGAGGCCGTCACCAAGATCGTCGAGGACTCTAAGCATATCTCTGCCGTCGAGCGTGCCCAGGGCACCCTCGAGAAGCACGGCGCCTTTACCGGCCGCTACGTGGTGAACCCCGTCAACGGCGAGAAGGTCCCCGTGTGGGTTGCCGATTATGTCGTGGCCGACTACGGCACCGGCGCCGTCATGGCCGTTCCCTGTGGCGACCAGCGCGACTTTGAGTTTGCCCGCAAGTACGACCTGCCGATCGTGCCGATCATCCTGGACGATGACGACCGCGCTGCCGTCGAGGCCAGTGGCGAGACCATCGATACCTTCCATGCCGAGACCGTCGACTGGGATTGCGCCCACGCTGCCGAGGGCACGCTCGTCCAGTCCGGCAAGTACACCGGCATGCGCGGCGGTAAGCACTCCGAGGGCGAGGCTGCCATCGTGGCCGACCTCGAGGCCATGGGCTGTGGTCGTCGCAAGGTCGAGTTCCGTCTGCGCGACTGGCTCATTTCCCGTCAGCGCTATTGGGGCAACCCCATCCCGGCCATTCACTGCGAGCACTGCGGTATCGTGCCCGTGCCCGAGGATCAGCTGCCGGTGACGCTGCCCGAGAACCTGGACTTGGGCGCCGGCGAGACCCTCGCCGAGTGCAAGGAGTTCTACGAGACCACCTGCCCGGTCTGTGGTCGCCCGGCCAAGCGCGAGACCGATACCATGGACACCTTCACCTGCTCCAGCTGGTATTACCTGCGCTATACCGATCCGCACAACACCGAGCTGCCCTTCTCACGCGAGGCCGCCGACCGTTGGATGCCCGTCGATAACTACATCGGCGGCATCGAGCACGCCATTCTGCACCTGCTCTACAGCCGCTTCTTTACCAAGGCACTGCGCGACCTGGGCCTGCTGAGCGTGGACGAGCCCTTCACTAACCTGCTGTGCCAGGGCATGGTCAAGGACGAGAACGGCGACACCATGTCCAAGTCCAAGGGCAATGTCGTGCCCCCGAGCTCGGTCATCGAACCTTACGGCGCCGACACCATGCGTTTGGCGATCCTGTTTATCGCCCCGCCCGAGAAGGACTTCGACTGGGATCCCAAGGCCGTCGAGGGCGCCAACCGCTTCATCAAGCGCGCCTGGCGTATCGTTTGGCAGCTCGTCCAGTCTGGCGACGCCAACGTGGCCTTCGACAAGTCCGCACTCGACGAGGTTGCGATGAAGCTCTATCGCGAGCGTCACCGCACCATCGCCAAGTGCACCGAGGACTTCGATCGCGGCCAGTTCAACACCGCCATCTCGGCCGTCATGGAGCTCGTCAACGCGGCGAGCGCCTACCTCAACGCCACCGAGGGTACCGCCCGCGACAAGGCGCTGTGCTATGGCGTGGCTAAGGACATCGTTAGCGTCCTTGCTCCCATCTGCCCGTTCTGGGCCGACGAACTGTGGCACGAGGCGCTCGGCTGCGAGGGCAACGCCTACACCGCCACCTGGCCCGAGTTCGACCTGGCCGAGTCCGTTGAGGACACGGTGCAGATCGTCGTCCAGGTGCTCGGTAAGGTCCGCGGTCGTGTCGACGTTGTCCGCGATGCCTCCAACGAGGAGATGCAGGCTGCCGCCGAGGCCGCCGTCGCCAAGTGGCTCGAGGGCAAGACGGTCGTCAAGGCCATCTGCGTGCCCGGCAAGCTGGTCAACCTGGTGGTCAAGTAAGCACTGCGCGCTTAACTGACGCATAGAAGACGAGGGGCGATCCGGTTGGGTCGTCCCTCGTTTTGCATGTACCTGCCTAGGTGTCTTCGGTCAATTGTCCTATTCTTGTGGAGAAGCTGTGCGCACGCTGACCTGCAGATTCGTACTGTGCTTGCACGTTTCCGCAGCTATTGGTATAGTTTGCTTGCAAATGAAGTTGTAATTGAAAGAAGTGGGGTTTCGGCCCCGCTTCTTTTTTGTATGGATGGAGGTGCCGCAATGGTCAAGACCAAGACCGAGCAGGTGATCATCGACGCGCTCGAGGCCGTCGCTCCCCAGCACGATATCGACATCGTCGACGTCGAGCTCGTGGGTGCCACCAAGGCCCCCTGCGTGCGCGTGCGTATCGAGGGGGCCGAGGGTCAGAGCCTTTCGCTCAACGACGTCACGGCCAACACCAAGTGGGTCGGCGATGTGATCGAGGAGCTCGACCCTATCTCTTCGAGCTATACGCTCGAGGTGTCGAGCCCGGGTATGGCGCGCCCGCTGCGCCGCCCGTGCGACTTTGCCCGCTTTGTGGGCGAGAACTGCGAGCTCACCTCCACCGCCACCGAGGGCCGTCGCAAGTACGCCGGCAAGATTGCCGCCGCCACCGAGACGAACGTGACCCTCGAGCTCGAGGGCGGCGAGTCCGTCACCCTCGATTTCTCTGATGTTAAAAAGTGCAAGTTGAAGCCCACCTACGACTTCAAGCCCGCGAAGGAAGGAAAGTAAGATGGCAGCATCCGACATGATGTCCGCCCTGATGGAGCTTTGCCAGGAGAAGCACATCGACCAGCTCTACCTGATCGACCGCCTGGAGCAGTCGCTCGCCAAGAGCTATGCCGAGATCCTGCATCTTGAGTGGGGCGCCAAGGTGACCATCGACCGCACCACCGGCAAGATCTACGTCTACCGTCTGGAGCCGATCGACGATTCCATGGACGAGGAGGGCAACTTCACCGAGTTCGAGGAGATCGACGTCACCCCCAAGAACACGAGCCGTATTGCTGCCCAGCACGCCAAGGCCGAGATCAACGCCATCGTGCGCAACTCCGCCCGCGAGCAGATCTACGAGGAGTTCTCCGGCCGCATCGGTGACCTCATCAGCGGTACCGTGCTGCAGTCCACGCCCGACTTCACGATCGTCAAGATTCGCGAGGGCGTCGAGGCCGAGCTGCCGCACTTCGACCAGCGCCGTTACGAGAACGAGCGCAACGAGCGTCCGATGGGCGAGCGCTACCTGCACAACCAGCACATCAAGGCCGTGATTATCGACGTTCGCGACCCCAACTCCAACCTGCAGCCGGTTCGTGGCGAGCACAGCCGTCCGCCGATTGTCATCTCCCGTACCCACCCCGAGCTCATGCGTCGTCTGTTTGAGCAGGAGGTGCCCGAGATCTATGAGGGCACCGTCCAGATCAAGTCGATCGCCCGCGAGCCTGGCCAGCGCTCTAAGGTCGCCGTCCACTCGCTCGATGACCGTCTGGATCCCGTGGGCGCCTGCGTCGGCCCCAAGGGCAGCCGTGTTCGCGCTGTCGTGGGCGAGCTCCGTGGCGAGCGCGTCGACGTCATCCTTTGGGATGCCGATCCTGCCGTCTACGTCGCCAACGCCCTGTCGCCCGCCAAGGTCACCCGCGTCCTCATCGACGAGGAGAAGGCCTACGCCGGCGTCATCGTGCCCGACGACCAGCTTTCGCTCGCAATCGGCAAGGAGGGCCAGAACGCCCGCCTCGCCGCTCGCCTGACCGGCTGGCACATCGACATCAAGTCCGAGACCCTTGCCGCCGACATCCTCAAGAACGTCCCCGTTCACGAGGAGCCCGCCGCCGACCTGATCGGTGACGAGGACGACGACGTCCGTCGCTGCGAGTACGTGTCCGAGGACGGCATTCAGTGCCGCAACCAGGCCCGCCCCGGCTCCCGTTTCTGCGGTGTCCACGACACCGACGCCTTCGATGATGCGGAGGACCTGATCTAGCGCGCGGTCGCGCCGGGCAGGTCCCGGCGCATCTCCCACGCTCGTTCAGTCTCTAGGCACCCAAGGTGCCAGAAAGGGTAGGTGAAGTCATATGGCAAAAGTCCGTGTGTCCACCCTGGCCAAAGAGTTCGGCATGACCTCCAAGGAACTGATGGGTCATCTCGCCGAAATGAAGATTCCCGCTAAGTCCGCTTCCTCCGCGCTGGAGGACGCCTACGTCGCCATGGTCCGCAAGCAGCTCGCCTCGGTGATCGAGGCCCGCGCCCAGGAAGTCGAGGCCGCCAAGCAGGCCGAGGAGGAGGCAGCCGCCGCCGAGGAGGCAGCGCGCGCTGCCGAGGCCGAGCGCGAGCGCATCGCCGCCGAGAAGGTACGCGAGGAGGAGCGCCGCCAGTTCGCAGCCGCCCAGGCTGCCGAGGAGGCCGCCCGCGCCGAGGCCGAGGCCAAGAAGAAGGCCGAGCAGGAGCGCCTTGCCCGCGAGAAGGAGGAGGCTGCCCGCGAGGCCCAGCGCCGCGCCGTCCCCGCTTCCGACTCCGGTTCGCGCTTCCGTTCGCTGCTCGACCAGATTGCCGCACAGGAGACCGTGCTCAAGGAGAAGAAGGACGCCGAGGCGAAGGCCAAGGCCTGTCTCTTATACACATCTGACGCTGCCGACGACGGAGAGAGTGTAG
>CABSMZ010000076.1 GCA_902478875.1 uncultured Collinsella sp. | reverse complement strand
GTGGTGGTAATGCCGAGGACGTCGACGCCGACGGCATGATTTGCACCGAGCCAGCCGTGCCCGCGCCGATCTGGCGAGGCGTTCTGAAACGTCTGGGCGCCCACGCTCAAACAAAAATCTAAATTAAATAACAGCCCAGTCAACGGCTTCGTGCCAACGCTCGACAAGACGCTCCAGACGCCAGGCGGCATTAGCAGGACTTGTCGAGGGCAGGACGACGGCGGGCAACCCCGTCCGATCTTGTAAGTAGCGTTTGTAGAGTCGCCCTGCCGTACCGCCGTTACAAACAACGACCTCGATCGGCGCGGCGTCGGTAATGCACTCGATATGTGCCGGCACAACGTTTTTGATGCTGGCGTCACTCGAGCCCTTGATGTCGCAGCTCTCGATCACATCCCACAGGGCCACGCCGCCGTTCAGCAGCATGGCCCGCTTGGCGGCAATGGAGGCATCGAGCGTCGCGGGCTCACCGCTTGCCAAAGGATTGCCCTCGTTGGGCGGCACAGGCACGCCGAGGCACGCGGCCATCACGCGCCAAAAGCGGTTCTGCGGATTGCCGTAGTAGAAGGCATTGGCACGCGAGAGCACCGAGGGAAACGAGCCCAACACCAAAACGCGCGAGCGCTCGTCGAACACGGGTTCAAACCCATGCTCAATATGTTGATAGCCCTCGTCGGACGCAGCCATGGCCTAGGCCCTCAACAGATAGCGCACCTCGTAGGGTGCAAGCTCAAGGGTACCCGTCAGCCCGACCGTGGGCGCATCATCGGCAAGCAAATCGACAAAGAAGCCGTTGAGTTCGCCGGCTCCAAAGGTATAGGGCTCGTTCACGGCATTGACCGCCACGAGCACCGTCGCGTCGTCGCAGGCGCGCTCGAACAGCAGCTGCTTGTTCTGGATCACCACGTTGCGATAGGCACCGTAGTTGAGAGCACGGGCCGCCGCGTCGTCGGCCGAGCGAAGGTGCGCCAGCTGCGTGATGAAGGCCGTCAGCTCGTTGGGCGCAGGCTCATCGAGCGCAGGGCGCAGCGCCCAGTCGCCATCGAGGCCGCCCTTTTCACCAGCAATTCCCCACTCGCTGCCATAGTAGACGCACGGGATACCCGGCATGCCAAAGAGCATGCCATAGGCGGGACGCAGGCACGATTTGTCGGTAAGGATGCTTGCCAGGCGCGGCACGTCGTGGTTGTCGACAAACGACAGCAGGTGTTTGCCGCGGTAGATGCACCAGGGGTCGCCGCCAAACTGACGGTGCAGCGAGTGCGCAATTTCGAACATATTGACCGAGTTAAAGCTGGAGTACAGGCCCTTGTAACACTCGTAGTTGGTGCAGGAGTCGAGCATCTCGTCGTTGACGATCTGGTTGTAGTCGCCGTGGAGCGTCTCGCCGATCAGCACGAAGTCGGGCTTGAGCTCGCGGGTAAAGGCATGTAGGCGGCGCATAAAGTCGCGGTCGAGCATATAGGCGACGTCCAGACGCAGGCCGTCGACGCCAAAGACCTCGGCCCAGCGGCGCACGGACTCGAGCAGGTAATCGACCACAGCGGGATTTTGCAGGTTGAGCTTCACAAGCTCAAAATGGCCTTCCCAGCCCTCGTACCAAAAGCCATCGCCATAGCAGGAATCGCCGTCAAAGCTAATGTGGAACCAGTCCTTGTACGGCGAGTCCCACTTGCGCTCCTGCACGTCGCGGAAGGCCCAAAAACCGCGGCCGACGTGGTTGAAGACGGCATCGAGCACCACGCGGATGCCATGGGCATGCAGCGTGTCGCATACGGCGGCAAAGTCGGCGTCCCCACCCAGGCGACGGTCGATATGGCGCAGGCTGCGTGTATCGTAGCCGTGGCTATCAGATTCGAGCGGTGGGTTGATGAGCACAGCGCCAACGCCGATTTCCTGCAGGTAGTCGGCCCATTGGGCGATCTTCATGATGGGCGCATCGGGGTTTGGCGCGGCGTTGACAGCCTGGGCGAGCTCATCCTCGGCAACGGGGGCGGCGTTTTCGCGCGGAGCTCCGCAAAAGCCCAGCGGATAGATTTGATAGAACGTCGTCTCGTATGCCCACATAGCAACCTCCCGGTAAGCGCAACACAACGACATCCATTGTATGCCCAGCTCGTATCCTCTTCCCCAAAATAAGTTGCGGTGGAATAGTTCCTGTCTGGGCCTTCAGAAGCCTTAAACAGGAACTATTCCACCGCAACTGATGAGGGGACGTGATTAGGCGACGGGCTTGGCGCGGCGGATGGCCGGAAACAGCACGGTGATGGCGAGGATGACGCCCACGACGGCAATCGCCCCGCCCACAAAGCCGATCCAGGCGATACCGGGACCCGAAACCACGGCTCCGCCGATCGCGGTACCCGTGCCGATACCGAGGTTGAACAGGCCCGAGAAGATCGACATGGCGACGGCCGACGAATCTGCCGGCGTGTGCTTGATGAGCTCGGCCTGAAACGCCACGTTAAAGGCCGTGGCGCAGCAACCCCACAGCGCGCAGACGGCAAGCACTGTCACGAGCGACGATGCGGCCGGCCCCATGAGCAGCAGGGCCACCGGCACGCCGGAGAGCGTGATAGCCAAGAACGGGAAGCGATGCCCATCGAACAGGCGGCCAAACAGCCAGCTTCCGAGCAAACCAGAGCAGCCAAACGCCGTCAGCGTCATGGTAATGGCGCCCGCATCGACGTGCGCGACCTGCGCCAGGAAGGGCTCGATATAGCTGTAGCTTGCGTAATAGCCGGTCGCCATGAAGACCGTGACTGCGTAGAGCGCGATGAGGAGCGGGTTCTTGAGCAGCTCGGGCAGCTGTTTGACAGTAAAGCGCTCACCCGCCGGCATGGCCGGGAACACCGCTGCCTGGTAGACGACCGCGATGGCTGAGAGGCCCCCGACCACGGCAAACGTCATGCGCCAGCCCACGGCCAAGCCAATGGCGCGACCGAGCGGCAGGCCAAAGATCTGCGCGATGGACGAGCCCGTAGCGATCATGCTGATGGCGAGCGCGCCGTGGCGAGTGTCGACCAGGCGCGAGGCCATAATCGAGGCGACTGACCAGAACACGGCATGTGCGCAAGCGACCACCAGGCGCGCGCAGACCAGGATGGGATAGGTCGGCGCCACAGCGGACAGGAACTGACCGAGCGAGAACACGGCCAGCACGCCCAGCAGCATCCGCTTGAACTCAAAGCGCGAGGCGAACACCATGAGCGGCAGCGACAGCAGCATGACGCCCCAGGCATAGACCGAGATCATGATGCCCGCCTGGGCCTCGGTGAGCGAGAACGACGCGGCGATATCAGTCAAAAGGCCGATGGGCATAAACTCCGACGTGTTGAACACGAACGCACAGCAGGTGAGTCCGACGAGTGGGAGCCACTGCTTGAGCGTGATGCCGTCTTGCCTTGTCTGAGTCATATATAACGTCTCCAATCGTTTTGAGCGGAGGCGATTATATAGCAACGGCCCCGCATCCGTCAGTACAGATGCGGGGCCGAAAACAATTCGATACACAGAGGTTGCGCCGTCAATTCATAACTAAGCCAACCCCAGCAATATGCCCGCCGAATGCACGACAAACGCCACGATCCAGGCAACGGCGACCTGAAACGCGAATACGGCCACGGCATAGCGCGCGCCCAACTCGCTCTTGACGGCGCCGATTGCCGCCACACAAGGCGGGTACAGCAACGTAAAGACCAAGAACACGTAGGCGGTAAACGGCGAAAACATGGTCGACAGCGCCGCGGGCGACGTTGCGCCCAAAAGCACCGTGAGCGTCGAGATGACGCTCTCCTTGGCAATGAGCCCCGTGACGAGCGCCGTCGAGGCGCGCCAGTCGCCAAAGCCGAGCGGGGCCAACACCGGCGCGATGATGCTACCCAGACCGGCAAGCAGGCTTTGCGACTGGTCGGCGACCACGTTAAAGCGGATGTCGAACGTCTGAAGGAACCAGATGACCACGGTAGCGGCAAAGATAATGGTAAAGGCCTTGGTGATGAAGTCCTTGGCCTTATCCCATGCCAGCATCACCGTCGTCTTGACGCTCGGCAGGCGGTAATTGGGGAGCTCCATGATAAACGGCACCGGGTCGCCCTTAAATGCCGTGCGGTTGAGCACCAAAGCCGCGACGCAGCCGACCACGATACCGATCAGATAGAGCGAGACCATGGCGGGAACCGTCGCCTGCGGGAAAAACGCCCCGCACAGCAAGCCGTAAACCGGCAGCTTGGCTGAGCAGCTCATAAACGGCGTGAGCATGACCGTCATCTTGCGGTCGTGCTCGGATGGGAGCGTACGGGTCGACATGATAGCCGGCACGGTGCAGCCAAAACCGACGAGCATGGGCACAAAACTGCGGCCCGACAGGCCAAAGCGACGCAACACCTTATCCATGACAAAGGCCACGCGCGCCATGTATCCGGAGTCTTCCAGAATGGAGAGGAACAAAAAGAGCACGACGATAATCGGCAGGAAGGTCAGCACACTGCCCACGCCCGTAAGCACGCCGTCGACAGCCAGCGAGCGCACCACGTCGTTGGTACCGAACGCCTTGAGGCCCGCATCGGCCGAGGCGATGATGGCAGCGATACCGTCCTCCATGAGTCCCTGCAACGCCGCGCCGATCACGCCAAACGTCAGCCAAAAGACGAGGCCCATGATCACCAGAAACGCCGGAATGGCTGTGTAACGACCTGTCAGGATGCGGTCAATCTTGACGGAGCGCACGTGCTCGCGGCTCTCGTGCGGCTTGACGACGCAACGCCCGCACACGTCGCCGATAAAGCTAAAACGCATATCGGCCAGCGCAGATAGGCGGTCGGTGCCGGCCTCGCCCTCCATCTGGGTGATGATGTGCTCGATAGCGTCGAGCTCATTGCGATCCAGGTGAAGCGCCTCGGTTACCAGCTCATCGCCCTCGACCAGCTTGGTCGCCGCAAAGCGCACCGGGATGTGCGCCGTCACGGCATGGTCCTCGATCAGGTTAGCAATACCGTGGATGCAGCGATGCAGCGCACCGCCGTCCGGACCGTCGGGCGCGCAAAAGTCCAGGCGACCAGGGCGCTCGCGGAACCGCGCCACGTGCAGGGCGTGGTCCACCAGCTCGCCGATGCCCTCGTTGCGGGCAGCGCTAATGGGGACAACGGGCACGCCCAACAGGCTCTCGAGCAAGTTGACGTCTACGGCGCCGCCGTTGGCGGTCACCTCGTCCATCATGTTGAGCGCGATGACCATAGGACGGTCAAGCTCCATGAGCTGCAGTGTCAGGTACAGGTTACGCTCGATGTTGGTGGCGTCAATGATGTCGATGATGGCGTCCGGACGCTCGTCGAGGATGAACTGACGGCTCACGACCTCCTCGCCTGTGTACGGCGACAGGGAGTAAATGCCGGGCAGGTCGGTAACGCTCGCCTCGGGATGGTTACGGATGGTGCCATCTTTGCGGTCGACCGTCACGCCGGGAAAGTTACCGACGTGCTGGTTGGAGCCCGTCAGCTGGTTGAATAACGTGGTCTTGCCGCAGTTTTGGTTGCCGGCGAGGGCAAAGTGCAGCGGCGCGCCCTCGGGCACGGCCGTCTTTGCCGCACGGGGCGAATACGCCCCCTCGCCCAGGGCCGGATGCTCCGTCGTGCCGATTGCGGCGTTAGCGCGCGGACCTGTATCGGTGTCGTGAATACCCACGAGCTCGATGCGAGCGGCATCGTCCTTACGCAGTGTCAACTCGTAGCCACGCAGGCGGATCTCGAGCGGGTCACCCATGGGGGCGTACTTCATCATGGTGACTTCGGTGCCCGGCGTTAGACCCATGTCCAAAATATGCTGTCGGAGTGCCTGATCGTCCGATGCCACCGATGCGACAACGGCGTCTTTTCCGATCTCGAGCGTATCGAGCTTCACGTCCGTGTTCCTCCCCCGACGCCCACAGGGCGTTGCATTTAGTTTACCTTGGCTAACCGTTTGCCACGGCTAACCAATTGTAACCATGCATGATAGCGAGAACACACAACGACGTTCAATCGACAGATTGGTGCAAGGGGGATTCCGGGCCGTGGTTTCCCCGAGGACCGAAAGCCGCCCGCCCCCTCGACAAAATGATCCATTCCCTTCGTCGCATGCAAAACAACCAAGGAGTGTCCCAAGGCGCCGGCACAACAGGAACGTCCCCAGCTGCCGGCAGCATTTCGCCGCAACAGCAAAGGCCCGCGCTGGCAACAAATGTCACCTGCGCGGGCTTGGTGGGCGCTCACATAGGCACGTTATAGAGACCCACATCAGCTATGGAATGCCAAGTAGCACCGATACGCGATGCCCGCCGGCTTACCTAGCAATGAAACTCGCCATAGCCTTAGACAATCGGCGCAATGCCGGCAAAGTGCAGATACAGCGAAATGATTGCCACGACAATGACCACCGCTGCGATCAGCTTGTCGTGCAGGTGCGGAAGCACCGGCTTACCGCGACCTCGCTCGCCCAGCATATAGACGGGAATGGCCGGAGCAAAAAGGATCGTCGTGATCATAACGCCCTGAAGACCCGTCGACCACACCAGGAACAATGTGTAGATGAAGCCGAGCGTACCGAAGAAGCGCGCCTTGCCGACGCTTGGCGCATGCGGCCCGTCCAGATGCTCGTTCTTCCAGCCGATCACCATGTAATAGGCTGCCGAGCACACGTACGGAACTAGGATCGTATTGACTGCGCAGCTGTAGAAGAACTGGTAGGTGCTCGCCGCCACATACGACACGATCAAGAAGAGTTGCGTGATGCCGGAGCTCACGAGAACCGTTACCACCGGGGCATCGTGTTTGTTCGTCTTGGCAAACGCCAGAGGGAAGGACCCCTGGCGCGCTGCCTCGAACGGCGTCTCGGATGCAATGATGACGTAGCCCAGCATCGCGCCGACCAGCGAGAGAATAACGCCAAGGTTTACGATGGCAGCGCCAACAGGACCGATTGCGTACTCGAGAATTCCCGCCATGGAGGGCGTTGCGAGCTGTGCCATCTCCTCGCGCGGCATAATGCCGAGTGACAGCATCGAGATGATCAGATACAGCGTGAACACAGCCGCGAATCCAAGTGCCGTCGAGCGGCCGACGTCACGCACGTACTTTGCACGGCCCGAGATAACGACAGCGCCCTCGATGCCCGTGAAGACCCAGACAAGGGCGATCATGGTCGAGACAACCTGCTCGCCAAAGCCAGGACCAGCCGGCTCTCCCCAGAAGTTGTCCATAAAGATATCGACGTTGAACTTGCCCAGGAGCACGATGCTCAGCACAAAGAGTCCCAGCGGCACCAGCTTCGCCAACGTAACGATCGTGTTAATGCCCGCAGCCTCCTTAACGCCACGAAGCACAAGGGCGGTAAGGAACCACAAAAACACACTGGCGCAGACGATGGAAAGCAAGTTGTTGCCCGCGCCAAACGCAAGGAAGAAATAGCCCAGCGCGCTAAACAGCAAGAGCGCAAAGCTCACGTTGGAAAGACATGCGCTGATCCAGTAGCCCCAGGCGGAGTTGAATCCAATGTAATCGCCAAAACCGGCCGCAGCGTATGCATAGATGCCGCCGGTCAGGTCGGGACGGGCCTGAGACAAACCGTTGAACACCATCATCAGCGCAAAGACGCCAATAAAGCAAATTCCCCACGAGACGATAACTGCACCGGTATTTGCCCCGCCCGCTGCCATATCGCCGGCAAGCGAGAAGATGCCGCCACAAATACTGGCGGTAATGACCATCATGGTCAGACGAAAGAGATCGAGGCCATTAGGGTCGATAATCTCGTCGTTTTGAGCTTTAGAGGCCATTGTATGTGCACCCCCTTCATCATGTGATCGGACGAAAGATGGCCCGGACGTCCCGAATCGGGTGCCGGGCCATCGGTCAAGCGATCATCAGACTGTTACAGCTATCGCGTTAGAAGCGCAGCGACAGGCAAGAAAGGCCGCCGTCGACCTTGCGATACTCGGAGGTATCGACGACGAGCGTCTTGTAGCCCAGATCCTGCACGGCCTTGAGCACGGTCGGATAGCCCTCGGCGACGATGACCGTACCGTTGACCCAGATGCAGTTGGCGCCGTAAGCCTCGTCCTCGGGCACGACGATCTTGTTGTACTGGGCAAAGTCGGGTTTATCGATAAACTCACCGGAGACGAGCATGTTGTTGTCCTCGATGTAGTTGACGCCCGTCTTGAGGTGCAGGACCTCCTCCAGCGGAACCTCAGAACCCTCGAGGCCCCAGCCCTCGAGAATCTCACAGAACTGGCGGATGCCCTCTTCGTTGGTACGAGCGGAGCGACCGACGTAGAAATGGTCACCGACCATCATGACGTCGCCGCCGTCGAGCGTGCCCGGAGAAACGATGTGCTTGACATGCTCGTCGTCAAAGAAGCGACGGACGGCCGGCTCGATCTCGTCCTTCTC
>CABSMZ010000075.1 GCA_902478875.1 uncultured Collinsella sp. | reverse complement strand
GGAACCTCGAGATGCGCGTTGAGGCCGAGAACGGCGCCACCGCCGGCAAGACCGATCTTGCCAAGCGCGCCAAGGCCGCTGGTCTCGATGCCATCCACGACACCGTGCACGAGATGGCTCGCGACGAGGCTCGTCACGGCAAGGCTTTCGCCGGCCTGCTCAAGCGCTACTTTGGCTAAACCAACCGCCTGAGACATAACCTCTAGCCTGCTGAGGCCCGAACCGCGTGGTTCGGGCCTTTTTTGTGTCTCGAGGACTCGTTAACGCCCTGAAATAGGACCGTCTTCGGCATCGGTTTCTCGTCAAAAACTAAGTGAGTAGACTTTTTGGAACTTGCCGAGCACACCATCCATATTGTTCTATAAAGCCGCAGGTAAATGGCTTGTAGTAAAACGGTCTGGTCGCCATCAAACCAAAAGTCTACTCACTTAGTTCCCCAACCGTCCACGATCGAGTTGTTTTGTGTCTAACGGGCGTCTTTCCGTCAATTACTCCCAATTTTGTCCAGTCAACGAATAGTTCAGACCGGAGTAATGCCTCAGCCCTTTGCTCATCCGAGCTTTTATCACGATATTCAGCATCGAGCATCCTGCATACGGCCTTAACGATCGCGCGAAATCTATCCTCATCGGATATCTGTCTGTGTGTCAGGAGAAGTACATCGTAGCCCATGGCCTGAAGGGCCGTCATGCGGTCAGCGTCACGCAAGCCATCCCCCGCGCGTCCGTGCGAGGCCTTTCCCTGACATTCAATGGCCACCTGTCGCCTGCCGTCCGGCGAAGACAGAAGTAGATCGATATACACACGGGACTTTCCCACAATCGCTCGAGCACTTGTACTTAACGTCACTTCGACATTGAGTTCTATGCCGCAAAGCCCTTCGCCTCCCAGGGCTCGCGGCAGTCCAAGCAACAAATACGCCTCAACCTCAAAAGGCGACGCGGCACCCAATGGAACGAGTTGCGATACCGCCATAAATCTATTGCCGTAACGCATCCCGCAAACATCTGAACAAAAACGGTCAAGGTCTCTGCCCAAAGCCAAAGCGTCTCGACACCATACATTTGAGGCGGTGCAGTCCTCGGACGGGCAGCGCACCCAACCGAACGTTGTCGAAATCGCGCCCGAATCAATTGCACGCGAAAGCTCCGTCTCAAGCGCCGCCGGCAGAGCGCACACCGCAAACAAGCCGCACATCTCCGCCAATACCAAAAGAAGCTGAAGATCCGTCAGATGCCGCGACATGATGAATGCCGTCAGTAGAGGAGACGTAACCAAAAACCCATGCTCCGTTTCCAGCACGGATTCCCTGGGGAGCTCGCCAAGGAACAGCCGCTGCCTGATGCTGGCAGGGCAAGTCCGCTTGTTTCTTGTCCGAACCAATGTATACAACGGAAAGCCGAGCACAACCGCAGCCGTCGGGTTACGGGCAAGGTCATATCGCTGCCGGTCTTCTTCCGGCCGTGGAAGCGGCGGACACAAAGCGCGAACCTGAGGGGGCAAACGCCAGTACTTAAAAGCCGATATGTCACAAAGTAGATCCTTCATAGGCACAGGAAAACACGAATTTCAACCCAGTCAGTCACGCATTGGCGCGAACGCACCGAAAATGGCGCCGAACGGACCGCTAAGTTTTCAACAGCCCTCCCCAACTGACCAAAAGCTTGCCAAAAACTGGACGAAGCCCTGTTGAAAACCCCATTTTTTCTCTCGTGCGGAAGCTTTGCGCGGCAAGTGAGTAGACTTTTTGGAGCATCCCGAGCAGACCGATCATCCTGCTTTTCAAAACCGCAGGTAGATAGCTTGTTACAAAACTGCCTGATCGCCAAAGTTCCAAAAGTCTACTCACTTAGGTTGCAGAGTGCCCCCATTAGCTGCAATTCCAAGGTATTTAGCACGTTTGGACTCAAATCGTCATACTGTACAAGGATTCGAGTCGGGTTTTCAGGGACAGACGCGCCATCGGCACACCAGTAACAGTCACTGATATCGATGAACGGAATACCTGAGCGCGTGAGGGCCCGCGCAAAAGAGCTTCCGCCCGTTCCGCGATCCGCAACCACAGTGCAGTAAAGGCCCGCGTCTGCATGCTCGATCGAAACCTCCCCTGCCGGAAACGTTTTCCGCACAAGCGCCATCAGGCCATCACGCGCCTCGCGAGCACGAACGCGCACGCGGTTCACATGTCGCTCGTAATCACCCGATTCCAGCAAACGCGCCAAAGCGACCTGATTAACAGAGCTCACCGACGAGGCGTAGAAACCAAGGTTGCGCCTAAACCGCGCCATTAACTCATCGGGCAACACCATGTACGCCAAACGCAACGCCGATGAAAGGCTCTTCGAAAACGTGTTGGTGTAGATAACCGACTGGGAGGCATCGATCGACGCGAGCGCGGGAATTGGCTTGCCGGCAAGGCGAAACTCACAATCAAAGTCATCTTCGATGAGGTACCGACCTGGTCGCTCGGCGGCCCAGCTCAGCAGCGCATAGCGACGCGCAATGCTCGTCACAAGACCGGTGGGATACTGATGGGACGGCATAAGGTGAAGGACATCGGTCCCAGTTTTCTGCAGAGCGCTCAGGTCCACGCCGTCGTCATCCAACGGGATATGTCGTACTTGGCAGCCCATAGCCTGATAGATGCGCGTCAGGCGCAAATAGCCCGGATCCTCAACGGCATACACCTTGTCCGCGCCAAGCAGCTGAACCAACATGGTATCGAGCAGCTGAGCGCCCGCACCGATAACAATGTTGTCGGGGTCGACATTCATACCCCTCGTCCCGCGCAGATGATGAGCAATTGCGCATCGTAGCCGAACGGTGCCCTGTACCGGTGCGGGCGAAAAGATCTCGCGCTCGTCTTCGGATGCCAGCGTCGCCCGCAGTGCGCTTTGCCAAAGCCGCGCCGCCTCCAAAGCGGAAGGAGAAAGTGCGTCGAATTGCTCGACCCGCCCGCGGACATCATGCGCGCTGGGGTCCACAGAGACGGCATCTCGGTCGATACCCTCCGAAGCCAAAGGCAAAACCGGTGCATCCGGAAGCTCGCAAGCGTAGTAGCCACGACGCGGCATTGAGCAAATATAGCCCTCGGCAAGTAACTGGCTATATGCATTCTCGATGGTAATGACACTGATTCCCAGATGACTGGCAAAGGCGCGCTTAGACGGAAGATGCTCCCCCGCCGCAATACGTCCAGCAACAATATCATCTCGAATTTGCTGGTAAACATACTCATAAAGCGATGCCTCGCCACGTTTTTCCAAATTGTAGTCAAGCATGAGTTTGCCACCTGACCTTATCGAGCTGTTCAATCTGGTATTAAGCTGACCTTATTATTATCTCGAAAACTGAGTATTTTGCCATACCCAGCTCCCCGATAGGATGTTCCGTCAAGCAATGCACATGCCAACCAAGGGAGCAACCATGGCAGAACAGACCAGCAAGGCCGATCGCGTCAAACTCAATCGCGAGCTCGCGCAGATGCTCAAGGGCGGCGTCATCATGGACGTCACCACGCCCGAGCAGGCACGCATCGCCGAGGAGGCGGGCGCCTGCGCCGTCATGGCACTCGAGCGCATCCCGGCCGACATCCGTGCCGCAGGCGGCGTCTCGCGCATGAGTGACCCCAAGATGATCAAGGGCATTCAAGAGGCCGTCTCCATCCCCGTCATGGCCAAGTGCCGCATCGGTCACATCGTCGAGGCGCAGGTCCTGCAGGCCATCGAGATCGACTACATCGACGAGTCCGAGGTTCTCTCCCCCGCCGACGATGTCTACCATATCGACAAGACCCAGTTTGACGTGCCGTTTGTCTGCGGTGCCCGCGATCTGGGCGAAGCGCTGCGCCGTGTTGCCGAGGGCGCCACGATGATTCGCACCAAGGGCGAACCGGGCACGGGCGACGTCGTTCAGGCTGTGCGTCACATGCGCAAGATCCAAAAGCAGATCCGCGACGTTGTTGCTTTACGCGATGATGAGCTCTTTGAGGCAGCCAAGCAACTGCAGGTTCCGGTCGAGCTGGTCCGCGAGGTCCATGCCACGGGCAAGCTTCCCGTGGTGAACTTTGCCGCCGGCGGCGTAGCGACCCCCGCTGACGCCGCGCTGATGATGCAGCTGGGCGCCGAGGGCGTCTTTGTCGGCTCGGGCATCTTTAAGAGTGGCGACCCCGCCAAGCGCGCAGCCGCCATCGTTAAGGCTGTGGCAAACTTCACCGATGCCAAGCTCATTGCCGAGCTTTCGGAGGACCTGGGCGAGGCCATGGTGGGCATCAACGCCGACGAGATCGAGATTATCATGGAGGAGCGCGGGCGCTAGTCCAGCAGAAAGGATCGCACATGAGTGATTATGCAGACCAAACGGTCGCCGTGTTGGCGGTCCAAGGCGCTTTTGCCGAGCACGAGGCGAGGCTGTCCGAGCTGGGCGCACACTGTATAGAGTTGAGGCAGGCGGCTGATTTGAAGCAGGACTTTGACCGTCTGGTACTTCCCGGCGGCGAGTCCACCGTTCAAGGGAAGCTGCTTGCCGAGCTCGGCATGCTCGAGGAGCTTCGTGCCCGTATCGCTGAAGGCATGCCCGTCCTGGGCACCTGCGCCGGCTTGATTCTGCTGGCGCGCGACCTTGCCGCCCACGACGATAAGGGGACGCCGCGCCTGGCAACCATGGATGTACTTGTCGAGCGCAATGCCTACGGCAGACAGCTCGGCAGCTTTCGAACCAAGGGGCAGGTAACCGGCATCGACGGTGAAGTGCCGCTGACGTTCATCCGCGCGCCCCGCATCGTCGAAGTGCACGGCGACGCTGAGGCTCTAGCAGAAGTCGACGGCCGTATCGTCGCCGCCCGTCAGGGCAGCCAGCTCGGCGTAACCTTCCATCCCGAACTCGACGAAGACACCCGCCTCCACGAACTGTTCCTACAAATGTAGGCAGAGTAGAAACGAGCGTGGATTTTCGGGCACATAACAAATGAGAGTGGATAATCTCCCACTTTGAACTTGAATGCAGGCTCAAACCGGGAGATTATCCACTCTCATGCTATGTAGTCGTTGGGTGTTCTTAAACGACTAGTCAAACAAGAACGTCCCCAACGACTATCTTTTAGCAGGTCTGGATCATGGCAATGTCGATGTTTTGGCACCGACAGCGAGCGCCCACCAGAGCGAACAAATTGGCATGAAAAGAGGACGGCATAGACCTTCTGGTCATGCCGTCCTCTTTGAATGACAAGTTGTCGCTCTGGTGGGCGCGCAGCGTCAACTAGTTACGCGGTTTGGTAAAACCGCGTAACCCAACTAGAAGCGGTTGCCGCGGAAGCCGCCGCCGTTGCGGCCGCCACGGTCGCCACCACGACCGCCGCGGTCGTTACCACGGTTACCGCCGAAGCCACCACGGTTGCCGCCGCGATCGCCATAGCCACCACGGTTGCCGCCAAAGCCGCCGCGACCGCCACGGTCGCCGCCACGGTCACCAAAGCCGCCACGGCCGCCGCGATCGCCACCGCGACCGCCACGGCCACCGCGATCGCCAAAGCCGCCGCGACCGCCACGGTCGCCGCCACGGCCACCGCGATCGTCACGACCGCCGCGAGGACCGCGGTCCTCGTCCAGGCCCATGGCGACGAGCGGAGCGATAACCTTATCGAGAGCGGCCATCAGCTCGGTGGCCTCCTCGTAAGAAAGCTCGGGCAGGAGCTTCTCCTTCTTGTTGGCAAGCTCGACCAGGCCCTCAGCGGCATCCTCGGCAGCGAAGACAACGATCTTGCGCATATCGCCCTCGGCGTCGTCGATGCGGCCGACCAGATCGGCAGCCTCGGCCTCGGCCATCAGACCATCGAGCTCACGAAGGCGCATGCCCAGCAGGTCGGACATTTCCTTCTGCTCCATCTTGGGCTTGAGGTCAAGGAGCTTGATGGCGCGCTCGATGTTCGCCATGCGCTCGGCCTTGGCCTCCTCCTCCTTGGAAATAGCAAAGCGACGGCTACGCAGCAGGCGGGCGGCCTTCTGCATCTTGTCCATCAGCTCTTCGTCATCGTAATCAACGGCGGCCTCGACAACCTCGGCCTCCTCCTCGGCGGAAACCTCGTCAGCAGCCTCAACCTCGGCAGCTTCGGTCTCCACGGTCTCGACTGCCTCGACCTCGGCAGCCATGGTCTCGTTCTCGGTCTCGTTCATGATCTCTTCGTTCTCGGACATGAGACTCCTTCTTGGCCCTCTCGGGCATCATCGCCCCATTCGCGGGGCCCGTCGCGCACTCTTTGCGCTTTAAACATTCATGCCTCTCGGCAAAACGTCCATTAGTTTATGGTGTCGCCATCCAATCTAGCTGCAGAATCTATGTGCACACATTAATGCGACATGTGCGACTCGCGACGAGCGTACACCAGCGACGCCACGAACCCGACCACGGCAATTACAGCCGCCACACGCACGGCAGCCGCAAATCCAATCGCCTGGGCAACGTCCGTCGCAACGCCAGCCGCGCCGGCGGTCGCCGCAGAACTCGAGAGCAGACCGATAAACAGCGACGGGCCAAACGACGCGGCAATCATATTCCACGTGTTAAGCAATGCCGTTCCGTGAGGATGCTCAGCGGCAGGAAGCGTCTCCAAGCCGGCCGTCTGCGAGGGGCTCAGCACCAGGCCGACTCCGGCATACACCACAACGGTCAGCGCCACGACGACGCCGATGTTCATGCTTGCCGCCGTCATCGAGATTGCAGTCTGCCCCACGGCAATCAGGGCAAAGCCGACCGGCAGCAGCGGCCATGCGCCACGGGCGTCCATCACGCGTCCGCCCACAATCGAGGTCACGGCGTTGCAGGCAATCGCCGGCAAAATGAGCAGGCCCGCAACAAGTGCGGTCATGCCGTAGGCACCTTCAAAATAGAGCGGCAACAAAACACTCATCGAGAACGTCGTCATCATCGACACCACCACAAGCAAACACGCAGGCCAAAAGCGAAAGCTCGCCATGGGACGCACGTTAAGCACCGGATGCTCGAGCTTGAGCTGACGGGCCGCAAACAGGCCGAGCAGCACAATGGCGGCGAAAAGAGCCACGATGCCGGCAATCAGATTGGTCGAGAACTCGCCTACGGAATACACAAATGCCGTAATGCCGGCGGCGAGCAAAACAACCGACAGAATGTCAAGCGTGGTGTTCGAGCGCTCTCCGACATTCTGAACAAGCTTTACGCCCGCCGCAGCGACCACAACGCCGCCCACCAGCGGCACTACGAACACCGCCCTCCAGCCAAACAACGTGCACATAAGACCGCTGATCACAGGTCCAAACGCCGGCCCTAGCGTAATGCAGGCACCACCCAGGCTCAGATACAGACCGAGCTTCTCGCGCGGGGCGCAAGACAGCACCACGTTCATCATGAGCGGAAACAAGATGCCCGATCCCGCAGCCTGCAAAATACGACTTGGCAGCAAAACGCTAAACGACGGAGCGATCAGACACAGGACTTCGCCGGCGACCATACATCCGCATGCGAAAAACAACAGCTTGCGCGTCGAGAAACGGCCGGACAGGAAGGCCATGATGGCCGTAAAAATCGACGTCACGATCATGTAGCCCGAGACGAGCCACTGTGCCGTGGTGGCACTCACCGAAAAGGCTGCCATAATGTCGTGCAACGCCACGTTAATGATGTTCTCGTTAAACGCGGCAACAAAGGCTGCAATATACATTACGACGAGAATCGCCGCAGAGGCCGATGGCGTTACTTGAACTTGTTGCTGAGATTTGCTCCCCATGCATTTCCTTCCTCTTGGAACGACAGTCGCATCGCCCCAGAGGAACGGTCCAGGGCGAAAAATGAGCCCTAGACTTACGCCAGACGCCGTACACGACGAATCTGGCAACATGGTCCAACGTTGAAAGATTGTAACGCGGACGCGCAGCTTTCCTTCCGCGCTATTATTAAAAGTCCACGAAAGCATAAGACATGAGGAGCCCGCCATGATTAAGCCCATCATGAAATCCGAGTTCTTTTTGCGTCTACCTTCCGAAGACGCGGGGCCCGACGACGCCGTGACCGGGCAAGACCTCCTGGATACGCTCCACGAACATGAACACGAGTGCGTGGGGCTCGCCGCCAACATGATCGGTGTGCGCAAACGCATCATCTGCGTAAAGGACGGCAACAGGGCGCTCCTGATGTACAACCCTCAAATTCTTGAGCAGGTCAATGCCTATCAGACGAGCGAAGGATGTCTCTCGCTGATCGGCGAGCGTCCCTGTACCCGCTATCGCCGCATTAAGGTGGAGTATTTGGACGAGAACTTCGTCCACCGCATCAAAAACTTCTCGGGCTACACCGCCGAGATCATCCAGCACGAAATCGATCATTGCTGCGGAATCGTGATCTAGTTCCGCGAGTCAAGGAAAATGATCTGTTTTCCTCCGTCCCTAATGGACCATGGTAACGACGCAGGCTGAGCACACGACAGCGAGCGAGC
>CABSMZ010000074.1 GCA_902478875.1 uncultured Collinsella sp. | reverse complement strand
TATAAGAGACAGCAACACGTCCCGGGCCCTCTACGGGGCAGGGGCTGACGGCCGTCCGGGGCGGTCGGCCAGCGACCACCGGTACGGCTCAATCGTATAGCCGTGCAACGGAAAAGAGCCGCCCTTTCGGACGACTCAAACTGTAATGGGGCTTTTTTGACTACTTTCGGAGAGTAACGCCTTCTTGCTCGGTAAGCGCTAGAAATGAGGAGCGTCTGCGTCCTCGACACCGCGAAAATGCTCGAAAAACCGTCGCAGCGGAGTCAAACGACGTCGCGGCGGTTCTTTTTTGGCTGCCCGCTGGCTAAGTGAGTAGACTTTTTTGGAAATGCCGAGCACCCAACATATTTGCCTCAATAAAACCGCAGGTCACAGACTTGTGCTCTGTTGGTGTGGTCGGGGATTCGGTAAAAGTCTACTCACTTAGTTTTGCGTGATGAATATTGTCCGCAACGAGACCCCAGACGGGGTGATTCCATCGCAAATTCCGGTGACCGGGCAGCTAATTAGGCGCCGTATGGGTTGCGGTCGCGTTCGATGCGTTGGCGGATGTGGGCGTACTCGATAATCAGTAGCACCAGGAGTAGGGCCATGATGGCTAGGTAGCTCACCACGGCGCCCATCAGACCCAGCAGCTTAATCAAGATCACCGGCAGCACCACGCTTACGGCGAAGCAGATCAGGTAGATCTTGGTGACGTCTCCAGCGTGGCGCAGCACCGTGATGATGGCGTAGATAAAGTCGATGGCCGCGGTGACGCCGCCGGCGACGACCATCAGCAGCGCCAGCGTACGGTAGCGCTCAAAGCTGAGGCCGTACATAAAGCTCATGAGGGGAATACCGGGACCTGCCATAAATGCGGCGCACGTGCCGGCGATGACCACGATCAGCGCCATTACGGCAACAATAATCAGGTCAAAGCGACGACGCTTGCGAGGATTCGCCCAAATGCTCGACAAGCGCAGGAGCTGCGGTTTATAGATAAATCCAATGCTCAGCAAAATAGCCTGCGCTGGAAAGAACAGGGCATTAAAGTACAGCTGATATTTGTATGCCAGCGTGCCTTCCATCACAAACTTGGGCATGCTCTCAATTAGGTTGAACAGGAACAGTGCACCAAAGAGCGGGGCGCACTGGACAAACAGGTGGCCGACCTCGCGCAGGCTCACGCGGCGCGATTTTTCGGTCTCGAGCAGGGCAAGCGGCGCGGTGACCAGCACGAGCGAGGCGATCGCGGTGACACCCATGACCATGGCCGCGATGGGCATGCTGCGCGTGAGGAACAGCGCCACGCTAAAGACCGCGATGACGCCGACGGAGCGTAGCGTTTGGCTCATTCCAGCCAGGTAGAGCTTGTCGGCCTGCTGCAGGCGGCCTTCGTACACGTCGGCGACGCCGTCGATCACCTTGTAGAGGTAGACGCCCAGGCCGATCGTCGCCATCTGCGCGTCATAGCCGCGGGCGCTACTGTACATGAGGCCGCAGCCTAGGGCGAGCGCTCCGCAAAGCCAGCGGTTGAGCTGGTAGGAGGCAAAGGACATCTTTTCGTCGATGTCCGAGACCTGGAAATTGCGCACGCCGTAGTTGCACGCGATCATGATGAGCGTGCCGGTGACAAAGGCGATGGAGAATTTGCCTGCTTCTTCGGCGCCCACGAGCTGCGTAGACACGATGGTGAGCAGCGGAAACGCCAAGCCCCACACGGCGGTGCCGAGGGTGTTCCAAAGATAGTCGCGGCGGGTGGCGTGCTCCTCGTATTCCGCTTCCTGCATGGAGAAGCCGCCGCCGTAGACGGCGCCGAGTAGACGGTTCCACCAAGCGTTGACCATGCGGCGGACGGGGCCGGGTTGGCGATTGCGCTCGCGGCGACGGCGTGTGGCCTGGCTGCTATCGGGCCCGCCGGCGTTGCGCTGACTCAGCTCCTGGATGCGCGCGAGCTCTTCGGCCGTGTGGGAGGCGGGGAACAGGCCGTTCTCGATGCGTCCGCCCTGCCCGTGCGCCCCGCTCGATACGGCGGGGTCGGCGGCGCCATTGCGGCGGGCGATGGCGCGGCGAATGCTATCGAGGGGCGTGATGCTCAAAGTAGGTCCTTTCTATTGCTGCGCTCTAGTATAGTCGCGGTGGTATCCATTCGTGTTTTTGAACAGGTTGTTCAATAATTTCGGCGGCGCCATTCAGTAGCCGGCACTTAGGGACGTTCCTTATGTGCCGGCATTTTGGGAACGTCCCTAAGTGCCGGCATCCGGGGACACTCCTTGAATGTTGCCTGTTCAAGAGTGTCCCCAATGACTAGTCGTTTAAGAACGTCCCCAATGACTGGGCCGCTTGCCTGCGATTTTTGACCGTTGGGCGGGCTTGCCGCCCTTGCCGCAAAAACGTTTTTGCATATCGGGTACAACGGGCTTTACGTGAGTAAAGTGCGCGCCGCGTCCACGTGTCGCGTTTTTAAAGGAGGCCCCATGCCTGGTGTTACCCCTGCAGAAGTTCTGTCCAACTTTGGTATTACGCTCGTTGAAGATCCCGCCGAGAATCAACCCCGTCTGCTGGTGGACCTGCCGGCGGCAGAGCTCGTCGAGCATGCCATCCGCCGCAACGAAGGCCGCATGGCATCCAACGGCGCGCTGGTGATCGAGACGGGGGAGCGTACCGGACGTTCGCCCAACGACCGCTTTATCGTTGACACCCCCGATGTCCACGACAAGATTGCCTGGGGCGCCGTCAACCGCCCGCTGTCCGTCGAAAGCTACGAGGTCATCAAAGCCGGCATCGTCGACTATCTCAACGAGCGCGATGTGTTCGTCACCCGCGGCATGGCCGGCGCCGACCGCAACCATACGCGCCGCCTGCTCGTCGCCTGCGAGCGTGCCAGCCAGGCGCTCTTCATTAAGCAGATGCTCGCCCGCCCGCTCGCCCGCGAAATCGCGCGCACCGGCGAGCCGGACTTCTGCGTGCTCGCCGCGCCGGGCTACCAATGCGACCCTGCCATCAAGGGCCTCAACTCCAGCGCCGCCGTGGTCATCAACTTCCAGGAGCGCGTGATTTTGGTCGCGGGTACCGGCTACTCCGGCGAGATCAAAAAGTCCATCTTCAGCGTTATGAATTACCTGCTGCCCGTCGAGGACGACGTGCTGCCCATGCACTGCTCGGCCAGCATGGATCCCGTCACGCACGAGACCGCCGTGTTCTTTGGCCTGTCCGGCACCGGCAAGACCACGCTTTCGGCCAATCCCACGCGCCTGCTGATCGGCGACGACGAGCACGGTTGGTCCGACATGGGTATCTTCAACATTGAGGGTGGCTGCTACGCAAAATGCGAGGGCCTGGACGCCTTCCACGAGCCCGAGATCTTCAACGCCGTCCGTTTTGGCGCCATTTGCGAAAACGTGGTGCTCGACGAGAACCGCAAGCCCAACTATGACGACATCTCGATCACGCACAACACGCGCGTGGCCTATCCCGTGGAGCACATTCCTAACGCGTGGACTAAGGGCATGGGCACCACTCCGAGTGTCGTGCTGTTCCTGACTTGCGACGCTTTTGGCGTGCTGCCGCCCATCTCACGCCTGACGGCCGATGCCGCCATGTACCACTTTGTGACGGGCTTTACGGCTAAGATTCCCGGCACCGAGGTCGGCGTCACCGAGCCCACGCCCACGTTCTCTTCGCTGTTCGGCGAGCCGTTTATGCCGCTCGACCCCATGGTTTACGCCAAGATGCTTGGCGAGCGCATTGCCGACGGCCGCACGCGCGTGTACCTGGTCAACACCGGCTGGATTGGCGGCGGCTACGGCGTGGGCCATCGCATCGAGCTGGCCTACACGCGCTCGCTGGTCGCGTGCGCCCTCGACGGCACCATCGAGGACAGCGAGTTCGTGCACGACGACATCTTTAACGTCGACATTCCCACGACGTGCCACGGCGTGCCCGATGGCATCCTGGTGCCGCGCCAATACTGGCAGAGCACCGCGCGCTATGACGAGGCCGCGCACAACCTGGCGGTGATGTTCGAGGAGAACTTCGAGAAGAAGTACTCGCACCTGCCCGAGTCCGTCAAAGCCGCCGGTCCGCACGCTCAAGTACACGCCGACGCCCGTCATCGCGGCCGCGGCCTGCTGGGACTCCGCCACTAGCGTCGCCTCAGACTCAAAACCACCATAAAGGGGGCACCTTTATGGTGGTTTTGCTCGCGTGGATGACTCGGGTTACAATACGCCTGACATATCGTCCCCTTCTCCGGATGGGGACAGCGCAAGCGTTCTTGTGACGGCACCGTAGGACTTTGAAGGTGGCCGTCGTGAGGGCGCTTTTTGTTTAGGCGCCCTCACTCGGGCGCGCATAATGAAGGGAGAGCGTATGAAGAGCTTTATTGCCGAGGATTCATTCTGGGAGCTGTTTCCGCAGGCAGCGGTCGGTGTTGTGGTCGTGGAGGGCATGAAGCCCACGGCTCAGATTCCTCAAGAGGACGTGGATGCGATTGCGGCGTTGCTCGACCGCGCCAATATCGATGCGGAGCGTCATCTGACCAGCGACACTATCAGCGAGAACGCACCGGTCAAGGCATGGCGCGAGGCCTATCGTCTGTTCAAGACCAAGAAAGGCGCGCGCTGCTCGATCGAGAACTTGCTCAAACGCGTGCTCAAAGGCAAGCCGGTGGGCCACATTACGCCCGCGGTGGATATTTACAATACGGTGTCGCTGACCTACGCGCTGCCCGTGGGAGGTGAGGATCTGCATGCGATCGAGGGAGACCTTCGCTTGAAGGTGACCGACGGTGGCGATGCGTTCTTGCCGCTTGGCGAGGAGGCGGACGATCCGACGCTGCCCGGCGAGCTCGCCTACATCGATGATGCGGGCGCCGTGTGCCGTTGCTGGAACTGGCGCGACGGCGTTCGCACGGCGCTGTCCGATGATTCGGCCGATGCGTTCCTGGCGATTGAGTGCGTGGAGCCCGAGCGGATGGGGGATTGCCAGGCCGCGATCGATCGCTTAGCCGAGCTGCTCGAGCGCTATCTGGGAGCGACGGTTGTCGTTAAGACGCTTGTGACCCGCGACAATCCCTGCGTGGAGCTGTAGCGACGCCTGCGGATCATGTTCGCCGGTCAAAACCACCACAAAGGTGCCTGTCCCCTTTGTGGTGGTTTTTATGTTGATGGGTTAACAAATGGGGTATTTGGGTACGGGTGTCGCCTTATGCGACTAAGATGTTTACCCGTTAGCATTATGCAAGCGAAAGGCGGTCGTCTCTCATGCAACAGAACGACGAGACACGTTTTGAGGACTTTGTCGGACTGATCAGCGGCCTCTACAAGGAGATTCAGCGCATCAAGACGTCCGAAGGTGCAAGGCTGGGCCTCAAGGGCTCCGACGTCATGTGCCTGTACTATCTCGAGCGCAGCAAGGACGGCCTGACTGGCGCTGACCTGGCTCGCATGGCCGGCGTTACCCGAGCCGCCGTTTCGCGCACACTGGCACATCTGGAGGAGGGCGGCTACGTCGAGGTCGATGACTCGGGTGATGCGGCCGTCAAGTACCGTGCCCCGGTGCGCCTGACTGCCCTGGGCGGCGAGAGCATGAGCGAGGCCGATCGCATCATTCGCGAAGTGCTCGACACCACCGGTAAGGCCATGGGCGTGGAGCAGCGCGAGCAGATGTACGCGTCGCTGCGCACGATTCTCAATACCTTGCGCGAGATCTAAGGCCGCCAAGGTATTTGCTTCCCATTAACAACTGCATAGTCCTGTTTGAGCGCGTATACCGTGCCGGGGCCTTGCTGTCAAAATTCCCTGCGCGGGACCTGCACAAGAAAGGATTCGCTATGTCCGTCCGCATTATTACCGATTCCGCAAGCGATATGTCGCCGGTCGAGCACCCAGCACTGGCCGTTTTGCCGCTGTCCGTCACTTTTGGCACCGATGTGTACATGGATGGCATCGACATCGATCACCAGCGCTTTTACGAGATGCTCGTGGAGCGCGATGAGCTGCCCAAGACCGGCCAGGTCAACCCGTACGCGTTTTCGCAGGTGATTGCCAAGGTTCGTGAAGCCGGCGATGAGGCTGTGATTATTACCGTGGGCGCTAAGCTATCAGGCACCAATCAGAGTGCCCGTACCGCACTTGCCGAGGCGCCGGGCGGCGACGTGTACGTGGTGGATAGCAATAACGTCACTCTGGGCGAGCGTGTCCTGGTCGAGTATGCCCTGCGCCTGGTGAACGAGGGCCGTAGTGCGGCCCAGATCGCGGCGGCCGTCGAGGCCGTCCGTGACCGCGTGGTCGTCATCGGCCTGCTCGAGACGCTGGAGTACCTGGTTCGCGGCGGTCGTCTATCTGCTGCGGCCGGCGCCGTGGGCACGCTGCTCAACGTGAAGCCCGTGGTGGCTGTCGAGGACGGCCTTATCGTGCAGCTGGGCAAGGCGCGCGGTTCCAAGAACGGCCGCAACCTGCTGAACCAAAAGGTCGAAAAGTCAGGCGGCATCGACTTTTCCATGCCGCTGGCGCTCGGCTATACGGGTCTTTCGGATGCGGTGCTCAAGAAGTATATCGAGGACAGCGCGGCACTTTGGGCTGGCCACACCGAGGGCGAGTTGCCCGTTCACACCATCGGCGCCACCATCGGTACCCACGTAGGCCCTGGCGCCGTAGCCGTAGCCTTCTTCCAGCCCGCCAACTAACCGACCTGCCATAAACCACCACAAAGGTGCCTGTCCCCTTTGCGGTGGTTTATGCTTTTCAGGGTGGAAGGGAGCGAGCAATGGCGTCTGAGGGCTTTTTTGAACGGGTGTACGAGGTGGTCGAGCAGATCCCCGAGGGGATGGTCGCCACGTATGGTCAGGTGGCGCTGCTTGCCGGTCGACCACGAAGTGCGCGGTATGTGGGGTATGCCCTGCATAGCAATCCGCGCCCCGGCGAGATTCCCTGTAACCGCGTGGTGTTTGCCGACGGGCACATATGCGAGGGTTTTGCTTTTGGCGGTCCCGATGCTCAACGTGAGCTTTTGCTAGGGGAGGGTGTGGCGTTTAAGGACGACATGCACGTTGACTTGGCCGCCTGTCGCTGGCCTGCCGGACTCTAGCGGCTCTGCCGTGGCCAAAACCACCACAAAGATGCCTGTCCCCTTTGTGGTGGTTTTCCGTTGCAGGTTTACCGGAGCTAACTTATGGAGAAGGTATGGTGGCGCATATTGATGCTAGAAAGTAAACCACGGTGAACTATATTGGATTCAGCAACGGAGCAGGCAATAGGCGATGAAAAAGCCTGCCCTGTTGAGTTTGATTCGCATTCCTCCCCTCTGTGCGATTCAACGGTGTACTTCGGGAACAGGCCCGCTGGCAACTAACTGCCAGCGGGCCTGTTCCTGTTTGTCGGGGGAGTGCGATGGGCGGAGCCGAACAGGTCGGGCACCAAAAAAGGCGGACGCCGTAGCGCCCGCCCTATAGCAATCGAAAGCTCAAGCCAGCAGATCGGTCTAGTACACCATGCCCATGGCGTCCTGAACCTCTGCCAGGGTCTGCTCGGCGATCTCGTTGGCGCGACGGTTGCCCTCGTGCAGGACGTCCTTCACATAGTCCAGATCGTTCTCGTAGCGCTGACGACGCTCGCGGATCGGCGCGAAGTACTCGTTGACGGCCTCGGTCACGTACTTCTTGAGCTGGCCGGAGCCGCCCATGCCGATCTCCTCGGCAATCTCGACCTCGGAGCGACCGGTGCAGATGGCGGCTGTCGAAAGCAGGCCAGACACGCCGGGGCGGTTCTCGGGATCGAACGTGATCATGCGCTCGGAGTCGGTCTGGCTCTTCTTGATGCGTTTGGCCGTCTCCTCGGCGGTCATCGAGATATTGATGGCGTTGCCGTAGCTCTTGCTCATCTTGCGACCGTCAAGGCCGGGAAGCAGCGGGGTTTCGGACAGCAATGCGTCGACCTCGGGAAATACCTTGCCGTAGCGGTTGTTAAAGCGGCGGGCGATGGTGCGGGTGAGCTCGATGTGCGGCAGCTGGTCGCGACCGACGGGCACGACGTTGCCCTTGCAGAACAGAATGTCGCAGGCCTGGTGCACCGGGTAGGTGAGCAGAAGGCCGGTAAGCTCGTGGCCCGAGGCCTCCATCTCGGCCTTGACCGTGGGATTGCGCGCCAGCTCGGCCTCGGAGACCAGCGACAGGAACGGCAGCATGAGCTGGTTGGCGGCGGGCACGGCGGAGTGAGCGTAGATCATGGTCTTGTCGGGGTCGATACCGCAGGCAAGGTAGTCCATGACCATGTTGTACACGTTGTCCTGGATGTGTTCGGTCGTGTCGTGGTCAGTGATGACCTGGTAGTCGGCGATGAGCACGTTGGTCTTGGCGCCCATGTTCTGCAGTTCAACACGGCCCTTGAGGGTACCGAAGTAGTGGCCCAGGTGCAGACGGCCGGTGGGGCGATCACCGGTGAGCATGGTGAACTTCTCGGGCGTATTGGCCAGGCCCTCGCGAATGGCGTTGCTCTTTTGCAGCGCGACTTCGTAGCTGTTCTCGTTTGGCATGATTGCTCCTAACGTATGTTCATGGGTCAAGATGATCTGTCTCTTATACACATCTCCGAG
>CABSMZ010000073.1 GCA_902478875.1 uncultured Collinsella sp. | reverse complement strand
GGTATACGGCCTGTGCATGGGCGGGCTGTTTGTGGCGAGCGTGCTGTGGTTTGAGGCCGCGGCGTCGATGCTCGAATACGACAAGGTGCTCGCGCTTTTGGGTAACGCCGCACCGGTGATCGCGCTCATGATCTCGATGTGCATGAGGCTTATCCCGCAGTTTTTGCGCCGCGGCCGTACGGTGCTGGCGGTGCAGGATGCGATTGATGTGCCGGGCCGCGCGCCGGCCGACCCCGTGCGCTCGCGCCTGCGGGCATCGAGTGCATTGATGGGCTGGGGCATGGAAGATTCGTTGGAGCGCGCGGACGCGATGCGCTCGCGCGGGTGGGGCGCCGCGACGCGTCGTACGACGTATGCGCGGTATCGGCTGGGGCGCAGCGACGTTGCCGCGCTGGTTGGGCTTGCGCTGTTTGGTGCTGCCGCGGTGGCGGTGGCGTGGACCGCGACGACGCAGTATTCGTTTTATCCGCAGCTCTCGGTGCCGGCGCCGTGGCCGGGCTATGTCGTGTACGCTGCCTGGATGGTGCTGCCTTGCGCGTTGCACGCGATTGATGAGAAGAGGTTTGACTGATGGCTCGGTTTGATAGGGGCTCGGCGGCGGGTGTGGCATATGGCTCGGCCGCGCCGGCGATTGAGGTGCGAGGCCTTAGTTTTGCCTATCCCGGGGCCGAGGCACCGGTACTCGACGGGCTTGATTGGCGTGTTTCCCAAGGTGCGTTTGCACTGCTTGTTGGCGGTACCGGTTCGGGCAAGTCGACGCTGCTGTCGCTGCTCAAGCCCGAGATCGCGCCGGCGGGTACGCGCTCCGGCGAGCTGCGCGTGCTGGGCGAGCCCGTCGCCGACATGGATGTGCGGGCATCGGCGGAGCGCGTGGGTTATGTGTTCCAGGATCCCGAGAACCAGATCGTGTGCGAAACCGTGTGGCACGAGATGGCGTTTGGCCTAGAGAATCTGGGCGTGTCGCGCGACGAGATGCGCCGCCGTGTTGCCGAGACCAGCTATTTCTTTGGTCTGGAGGACTGGCTTCATCGTGATACCGATACGCTTTCGGGTGGCCGCAAGCAGCTGCTGTCGCTTGCCGCCGTCCTGGCACTGCGTCCGCGTGTGCTGCTACTCGACGAGCCCACGTCTCAGCTTGATCCGGTTGCGGAGAAGAATTTCCTGCACGCGCTGTTTCGTGTGAATCGCGAGCTGGGCTGCACGGTTGTTGTGGCGACGCATCAGCCGCGCCCAATGCTCGAATACGCGACGTGTGCGTACCGGATTGAGGACGGTCGCGTGCGCGAGGTGGCGGATATGGCTTCTTTGGGACGCCGAGAATCGCTGTTTTCCGACGACATGTTGGGGTGGGGTGCCATCCGATGTACAAAAAACGGAGTATTCAGCAGGCGTGAGGACAATTTGGGCTCTCTGGAGCCGCCCGGGGACGTATCGAGCGCGAAAAAAAGTTCGGAATTGGACAAATCGTCCGAATTTGTGGCGCAAACGTCGCTCGAGAACGGCTCGGAAGCGTTCCCGCGCACGGATGGAAGCAGAATACTCCAAAAAATGTACGGCGGGTCGGCTACCACCTTGTCGGAAGGCTGGTTTCGCTACAATCGCGCGGGCGGTTGGGTGCTGCGTGGGCTCGACGTGGCGTTTTCGGCCGGTGCGGTGCATGCGATCGTGGGCGGCAACGGATGCGGTAAGTCGACGATGCTCTCGGTGCTGGCGAAGACCGCCAAGCTGCAGCGCGGCCGCATGGTGCGCGGAGCGGCCTCGGCGGCGCTGCTGCCTCAGAATCCCAAAGCATTGCTGGTTGCCGAGACGGTTCGCGATGAGCTGATGGAATGGGTCTCGACCTGCGGATATGACGAGAACTTGGCGCGGGAGCGTGCGGTGCAACTTGGACTGGACGGCCTGGAGACGCGCCACCCCTACGACCTCTCGGGCGGACAGCGCCAGCTGCTCGCACTGGCAAAGCTGCTGCTGATCTGCCCCGAGCTGCTGCTGCTTGACGAGCCCACGAAGGGCTTGGACCTGGAGAGCCGCCGCATCATCGCCCGCGCCCTGCGTGACCATGCGAAGACTGGCGGCACCGTCATCATGGCTACGCACGATTTGGACTTTGCCGAGCAGGTAGCCGACGACGTCGCCATGATGTTTGACGGCGAGATTGCCTGCATGGAGCCGCCGGCCGACTTCTTTGCCGACAACGTGTTCTATAGGGCGTGATGGGATGACGGACTGTCGTTTCTCGCGTTTGCTTGCAAAACTGGAGATCCCGCTGTTGTTGGCGGTGCCGGCGGTGATGGCTGCCGCGTTGCTGGCGGGTGTTGAGCAGGCAGCGTTGGCCATGCTGGTTGTGGTGGCGTTGGTGCTTGCGCTGTTCTTTGCGGGTTACGAGGCATCTCGTCCGGGTTTGCGCCAGATTATGCCCACGCTGGTGCTGGCGGCGCTGGCGGCGGCGGGGCGCATCCTGTTTGGGCCCATTCCCGACTTTAAACCGGTGAGCGCCATCGCCATTATCGCGGGGGCGACGCTTGGTCGCCGCAATGGTTTTATGGTTGGCGCGCTGGCGGCGCTGACCAGCAATTTCTTTTTTGGACAGGGCATGTGGACGCCGTGGCAGATGTATGCTTGGGGGCTCGTGGGATACGTTGGCGGTGTGCTGGCGTATGCGGGTGCGTTCGACCGCGCCGACGGCACCGTGCGCATGCCAGCGCTGCTGGCGTACGGCTTTGCGTCGGGCCTGCTCTATGGCGTCGTGATCAACGCGTATGACATCATTGGATTTGTACAGCCGCTTACTTGGGCGGGTGCCGTGGCGCGTCTTGCCACGGCAGTGCCGTTCGATATCACGCACGGCCTTGCGACCTGCGTGTTTTTGGCCGCCTTGTACAAGCCTTGGTGCCGTCGCATCAACCGTGTCGTCGTGAAATACGGACTGTAGGGCATTTCGCGTTCCCACACGAACTTGCGGTGGAATAGTTCTCGTTTTTGGCTATTTGCTGCCCAAACAGGAACTATTCCACCGCAACTTATAGGGGGAGAGGGGTCACATGATCTGTTTTCCTCTGTCCCCTAGAGGAATTACTTGGGGCTAGAGCTCTAGCGTGAGGGTGACGGGGCAGTGGTCGCTGCCGAAGATGTCGCCGCGGATGCCGGTGTCGCGTACGTTGTCGGCGATTGCGTCGCTTACCAGGAAGTAGTCGATGCGCCAGCCTGCGTTGTTCTTGCGGGCATTAAAGCGGTAGCTCCACCAGCTGTAGACGCCCTCGACGTCGGGGTTTGCCGCGCGCCAGGTATCGGTAAACCCGGCGTTGAGCAGCTCGGTAAACTTGCCGCGCTCCTCGTCCGAAAAACCGGCGTTGCCGCGGTTGGACTTGGGGTTCTTAAGGTCGATCTCCTCGTGCGCCACGTTAAAGTCGCCGCAGGTTACGACGGGCTTGCCGGTCTCGCGCTCAAGTGCGCTCAAAAAGCCGCGATAGGCATCGTCCCAGGCCATGCGTACATCGATGCGCGCGAGCTCATTTTGGGCGTTGGGCGTGTAGACATCCACGAACCAAAACTTGTCGAACTCGAGCGCGCAGACGCGGCCCTCGGTTGCGGCTTGGGCGACGAGCTCGGCCGCCTCGCCCTCGCCGGCGTAGGGTAACAGCGCGTCGGCGTGCAGCACGCGCAGCGGTTCCTGGCGGCTAAAGACCGCAGTGCCCGAATAGCCTTTACGCTCGGCGTAGCTCCAGGTTTGGCGATAGCCGGGCAGGTCAATATCAACCTGGCCTTCTTGCAACTTGGTCTCTTGCAACGCCAGGATATCGACGTCGAGTTCTTGCGCGATCTGGATAAAGCTCGGGTCCTTTTTGAGCACGGCGCGCAGGCCGTTGACGTTCCACGAGGCGAAAGTGTAAGTCTGAGGCATGGTGTCCTTTCGACGGGGTTGGCAGGCTTAAGATTAGCGCAACAGGGGCGGTGGTGGGCACCGCGCGTGCTGACCCAAAGGCCGCATGCTGGGACATCGCCCGACGCTGCCCGACCAACAAGGACGGAGGACTCATATGACGCAGGCGATAACGGACTCCAAACAGGCCTCCGCCGCGCTGGCGGAGCTGTTCGGCACCCACAAGCGCGTGGTCTTCTTTGGCGGCGCGGGCGTTTCCACGGCGAGTGGCATCCCCGATTTCCGCAGCGTGGACGGCCTATATCAGCAACAGTTTGCCTACCCGCCCGAGACCATGCTCTCGCATAGCTTTTACGAGGTGCACCCGGCCGAGTTCTTCGACTTCTACCGCACCAAGATGATCGCGCTTGGCGCCAAGCCCAACCGCTGCCACACCAAGCTGGCCGAGCTGGAGCGCGCCGGCAAGCTAAATGCCGTGGTGACGCAAAACATTGACGGCCTGCATCAGATGGCCGGCTCACAGCGCGTGTTCGAGCTGCACGGATCGGTCCATCGCAACATTTGCCAGTCGTGCGGCGCGGTCTATAGCGCCGAGTGGATTTGCTCGCGCGAGCACGAGGACGCCGCGGGCGTGCCCGTGTGCCCCGCGTGCGGCGGGCGCATTAAGCCCGATGTGGTGCTCTACGAGGAGCCGCTCGATGAGCATGTGCTGACCGGCGCCGTTGCCGCCATCGCCGCGGCCGATGCCCTCATTGTGGGCGGGACCTCGCTCGTGGTGTATCCGGCGGCGGGCCTTACGCGTTACTTTACCGGCGATACGCTGGCCATTTGCAATCTTGCTCCCACCGATCAGGATGCAAATGCCGACCTGCTGATTTCTTGCGACATCGCTGCCGCGTTTGCGTTCTAGCCCGTGTGCGCGGATACAATAGAAAGACTGAGTGCAAAGCGACCCCGCCGCCAGCTCCCCAAGCTCGGCGGCGTGGGCATTTTAGGAGGATGTTCATGGCGAACGACAGCAAGACATGGCGGTGCGGAAAGTATGAGCTCAGCTTTGACCGTCCGCGCATCATGGGCGTCCTCAACGTGACGCCCGATTCGTTTAGCGATGGCGGGGAGCACTTCGACCCGGATGCCGCCATCGAGTACGGCCTGGCGATGCTCGACGCCGGCGCCGACATCATCGACGTGGGCGGCGAGTCCACGCGCCCCGGCTTTACCCCGGTCAACCCTGACGAGGAGGCTCGCCGCGTGCTGCCCGTGGTGCGCGCGCTGGCCAAGGAGGGCGCCATCGTCTCGATCGACACGCGTCATGTGGCGGTTGCCAAGGCGGCCGTGCGCTGCGGCGCCTCGATCGTCAACGACGTGACCGGCTTCACCGATCCCAAGATGGTCGAGTTTGTTAAGACGAGCACCTGCGGCGTCATCGTGATGCATGCCGGCGAGGTCGCCGCGCCCACCCGCACGCACGCAACGGTGCAGCTCGATACCTCGGCAGCGGCGTTTGTTGCCGAGAAGGCGCGCGAGGCGGCTGCCGAGGCCGCGCGTGAGGCCGAGAAGCCGGCTCGCCGCCGTCGCGGCAAGCTGCTGGGCGATCCTAAGCCGGAGGCCAGGCTTCCGGGCGGCGTGGTGCAGCCCTCGTTGCCGTTTGGCGAACCGGAGCCCACGTCCGAGCCTGCAAGCGAGCAGGAGACGCCGGCCGCCGAGCAGGCTGCTGCAGCCGAGACCGTCGCGCTCGCGCCCGAGGCCGCGCCCGCAGCCACCGAGGCCGCATCGGAGCCCAATGACCGCCTGGCCGCCATGATGCGCCGCAGCGCCCGCCGCGAGGAAGCCTACGTGCCCACCTCGCAGCTCCGCCGCTTCACCCTGCCCGATTCGGCGCCCATCATGCGCCGCGTCATGGGCTTTCTGTCCGACCAGGCCCGCACGCTCATCCATGCCGGCGTGTCGCGCGACCGCATCTGCATCGATCCTGGCCCGGGCTTTGGTAAGTCGGCTAACGAGGACATCGTCATCCAGCGCGAGACTGCCAAGATGGCGTCACTGGGCTATCCGCTCATGTGCGCCGTGTCGCGCAAGCGCTTTGTGGGCGCCGTCTCGGGCGTGACCGAGGCCGCCGAGCGCGATGCCGCTACGTTTGGCGTGTGCCTGGGCGCCATCCAGGCCGGTGCCAACATCGTGCGCGTGCACGACGCCGCGGGTTTTGCGCAGTTCCTAAACGGCTACTGGGCGGTTGCCAAGCCGCAGCCGCGCCGCGCGTTTGTGGCCGTGGGCTCCAACCTGGGGCATCGCTGCGACAACATCCGCGCCGCACGCGAGATGATCGCCGAGATTCCACTCACCTGCGTGTCTAACTCCTCCAAGATTTACGAGAGTGAGCCTGCCTACGAGACGCGCCAGGACGCGTTTGCCAACGCCGTCATCGAGATCAAGACCGAGCTTGCGCCGCTGGTGCTGCTCGACGAGCTCATGAAGATCGAGGCCGAGCTGGGGCGCGACCGCTCCAAAAAGGCCAAGGCCAACGGTCCGCGCACCATCGACCTGGACCTGCTGTGGATGGACGGCGAGACCCACGGCGGCAAAAAGCTGCGCCTGCCGCATCCGCTCATTGGCGAACGCGACTTTGTGCTGGTGCCGCTCGAGGACCTGATGCACGACCCGGCGCGGTTCTTCCGCTACAACGGTGTCGAGGTCAAGGAGCCCGAGGACCGCGTGGGCCATATCGTGGGCGAATTGGGGCGTATGTAGATGATCGAGATGAATGCTGTTGCCGCTGGCGCCGAGCTCGACTCGGCACGTGACGCGGGCCGCGAGGGCGTGTCCGCGGGCTGGTGCGTGTGGAGTGCGGGCGATGCTTCGCTGACGTTTTCGCTGGTCGTGCGTCCGGATGTGAATATGCACGCCTTCCACGGCCTGCCGTTTGTGGCTGCGATGGGCATGATGGACGCGCTCGTGGGCACGGCTTCGACGCCGGGGTTGGGCCTTGCCGGTAAGGTGGGTATCCAGTGGCCGAGCGATATCGTGTGCGGTGCGCCTGCGTTTGAGACGTCGCTCGCGCGTGTTGCCGTGAACGGCGGTGCCGGTGCTGCGGGCATGTTCGGTGCCGTGACGGTGGATATTGAGCGTTCGGCGTTGAGCGAGCTCGGTGTGGATGTGGCTGACGAAGCGCTGGTCGAGGCGCTGGCCGCCGCCATGCTGGCCCGCGTGGACGCCTGGGCGGTTGTTGCCAACACGCCGCAAGGCGCCGCAGGGCCGCTGGCTCCCGTGCTGGGCGAGTACTTCGACATGGTGCCGCTGCTGGGCCGCCAAGTTGCGGCGGTGTCGCCCAACGGCTTGCCGCTTGCGGTCGGTGTGTTTGCGGGCCTGGACATCTGGGGCCGCGCGACCATCAAGACCGATGCCGGCGAGCAAGAGTTTCCGCCCGAGGCCGTGCGCATTCGCGGACTGTAACGCGAGGCACTTGCGCTCAAAGATGACGATGACAACAAGACCCTCCTCGGCCTGTGCCGGGGAGGGTTTCGCTTATCTGGGGAATGGGTTGCCAGCGCCCTATTCCTCAAAATTGAAAATTTTTCAGTTTTGAGGAATAGGCTTGGCGAGCCTTTGCGGGGACTGTGGCATCGGGCGTGCTCGACTTAAGCCCCTGCTCTATCCCAGCTCCTGCATGCGGCGGTAGATTTCGCAGATACCCTTGATGGTGAGCTGTCCGTCGACCACGTCGAAGGCATCGGTCGAATCGGCGACGATGCTGGCGAGACCGCCCGTGGCGATAACGGTGGCATCCTCGCGGCCCAGCTCGCGCTTCATGCGCGCGACCAGGCCCTCGGCCATGGCGGCGGCGCCCGTTACGGCGCCGACCTTGATGCACTCCTCGGTATCGCGGCCGATGGCGTGCTCGGGCGCCTCGAGCGGCACGCTGGCGAGCTTGGCGGCACGGGCGGCAAGCGCGTCCATGGAGATGCGAATGCCCGGCGCGATCGCTCCGCCAATGTAATAACCGTCCTCATCGATGACGTCGATATTGGTCGCGGTGCCAAAGTCCACCACGATTGCCGGCGCGCCGTAGAAAGTTTCGGCCGCAACGGCGTTAGCGACGCGATCGGCGCCTACGGCTTGGGGACGCGCCGCGCGCAGCTTGGTCACCGCGGCCGTCTGCGGCCCGATGACGATGGCGTCCGCGGCAATGCGGTCGGCCACGGCGTGCCATTCGCGCGAGAGCTGCGGCACCACGCCGGCAAAGGCGATCGCGTCGACCGCGTCGAGCGAAAGGCCGTACATCTTAAAGAAACCCATCAGGCGCACATGGATCTCGTCGGCGGTATAGGAGCGGTCGGTGGGCATGCGCCACGACTGCACCAGCTCGTCTCCGTCAAACAGCCCCATGGCCGTCTGCGTGTTTCCCATATCGATAGCGAGCAGCATGTCTACTCCCGGTGTTGGCATAAAAGGACGCGCACCATTGTATACGTGCCGTCGACGGCGCTCGGCTGCGATTCGTTTACGGTGATAGGGGCTGAGGGGTTTAAATATGAAGGAATTATGCTCTACGAGATTTTCCTTGCCGTTTACCGAACTCCCGCGTAATATTCTTTCTTGCGCACATGAGGCGCCCAGACATTGCGGGGTGGAGCAGTCTGGTAGCTCGCCGGGCTCATAACCCGGAGGTCGTAGGTTCAAATCCTGCCCCCGCGACCAAGA
>CABSMZ010000072.1 GCA_902478875.1 uncultured Collinsella sp. | reverse complement strand
ACGAGATCTAGTACGGTCTCGTGGGCTCGGAGATGTGTATAAGAGACAGGTCGCCCACCATGGCAACGTGGCGCCCCTCGCTCTTAATGCGCTCCACATAAGCGTACTTGTCCTCGGGCAGCAGTTCGGCCTTGAACTCGTCGACTCCCGCCTCGCGCGCAATGCGTGCGGCTGTGCGCTCGGAATCGCCCGTGAGCATGACCACGTGCTTAACGCCCAGCGCGTGCAAGTCGGCGATGGCCTCGCGCACGCCAGGTTTGAGCGGATCCTCGATACCGAGCACGCCCACAACCGTGCCGTCAACCGCCAGGTACAGCGGCGACAGGCCCTGCATCTGGGACTCGATGCGCTCCTTAATGTCGGACTCGAGCTGCGCGCCCTCGTCCTCAAACACAAAGTGCGCGGAACCGATGATGGCGCGACGCCCCTCGATGGACGAAGCGATGCCGTGCGCCACGATGTACTCGACGGCGGCATGGCGCTCGCGGTGCTCGAGCCCGCGCTCGCGGGCGGCGTTGACCACGGCACGCGCCACCGGATGAGGGAAATGCTCCTCCAAGCAAGCGGAAAGGCGCAGAATCTCGTCCTCGCTCCAGCCATCGGTGGTGAGCACGCAGGCAAGACGCGGCTGCGCCTCGGTGAGCGTGCCGGTCTTGTCAAACACAATGGTATCGGCCTTGGCAAACGACTCAAAGTACTTGGCGCCCTTGACCATGACGCCCATCTTGGCGGCATCGCTCATGGCAGTCATGACGGCGACGGAGCCCGTGAGTTTGAGTGCGCACGAGTAGTCGACCATCAGTGCCGCTGAGGTCTTGATGAGGCTGCGGGTGGTAAGCGCAACCAGGCCCGCGAGCAGGAAGTTCCACGGGACGATCTTGTTGGCAAGGTCCTCCATATGCGACTGGCCCTCGGACTTGAGCGAGTCGGCTGTCTGCACGAGCGAGACGATCGAGCGCAGCTTGGTCTGCGCCGTGTTGGCGCGCACGCGCACCAAGATGCTGCCGTCTTCCACGACGGTGCCGGCGAATACATCGTCGCCCACGCTGCGCTCGACGGCCAGCGGCTCACCGGTCAGGGTCGCCTGGTTGACCATGGCGCTCCCCTGCTCGACCACGCCATCGATGCAGATGGACATGCCGGTGCGCACGGCGACCAGGTCGCCGGGCTCAAGCTCGGTCGCGGCAACGCTTACCTCGGTGTCGCCGACGACCTTCTGCGCCTTGTCGGGCACATCGAGCAGCGAGTTGATGAGCTCGTTTTCGCTCATGGCGCGGGTGTAGTCCTCGAGCAGCTCGCCCACGTTGAGTAGGAACATCGTCTGGCCCGCGGTGTCGACATCACGCTTGACGAACGAAATGCCGATGGCCGAAGCGTCGAGCACGGGAACGGTCAGGCGCGGCTGCGCCAGCTCATGAAGGGCAGCGCGCAAAAATGCCATGTAACCGGCCACGACAAAGATGGCACGCAGCGGCGTGGGCAGGAACCAGCGGCGCGCGTAATGGGCACCGACGAGTGTCGCCAGGTCCATAACGAGTTTGTGCTTGCGCGGCTCGAGTTGCATCACGTAGCCCGACTTGGCATCGGCGATAGCTTGAGCATCGAGCGCACCCAAGGCGTCGAACACGCCCGCACGACACCGCTCGTCATATTCGAGCGCCATCTGGCCAATACGGCCATACACGCGCACCTTGTGCACGCCGTCAATGTCGCCGCCAAGCTTAAGAAGTGCATCGAGATCGCTCTCTGGCACAGGACCCGCCAATTGAAGACGGGTCCTGCCGGGGATCTCGCTAATAATCGAGAATCTCATAGTTTGTGCCTGGGAGCGTTACTCGGCTGCCTCGTCAGCAGCGGCCTCGCTCTGGGTGATGTAGGCAGCCTCGGCAACCATGTCATCGACATTGGCCTTGGCCTGCTCGACCATGTCCTGGTAGCAGTTCTTGACGCGCATGCCGCACGCAATGCCCTGCACGCAGGCATTCTTTACCGGAGCGCTGGTGAGCAGCTTGATGCCAGCCGTACCAAGCAGAAAACCGCCACCGACAAGCAGGGTATTGAACGTCGACTTCTTCATGTTGCTTCTCCCTTTTGCCGCATTGGACGCGGCACGGTGCCTCAGCACCCGAGTAAATAAGTTTGCTCGAGCACACTTTTGGAAAACAGTTTAGTTTATCTAACTATTGAGGTCAACAAAGGTTAACTCTTTGGAAACTATGGGGGTGAACTCAATGTGACAAAGGGACTGTCCCTTTGTCACATTCCTACAGCTGCCAGGCAGCCGCTTCCTTTTGCAGCGCTACCATGCGGGCGAATTCTCCACCTGCCGCCTTGAGCTGCGCCGGGGTGCCCTGTTCGGCAACCACTCCATCCTTGAGCACAACGATTTTGTCGGCATTTTCCACCGTACGCATACGGTGGGCAATAACGATAACCGTCTTACCTGCAAGCAGACGGGAGAGCGCCTGCTGTACCACGGTCTCGTTCTCCACATCCAAGCTCGCCGTCGCCTCGTCCAACAGCACGATAGGCGCGTCTTTGAGCAGCGCACGGGCGATAGAGATGCGCTGGCGCTCGCCGCCGGACAGCCTGGAGCCGTTCTCGCCGATCATGGTGTCGTAGCCCTGCGGCATACGACTCACAAACTCGTCGCAGTTGGCGGCACGCGCGGCCGCAAGCACTTCCTCATCGGTGGCGTCGCGACGCCCGAGGCGGATGTTTCCCATCACCGTGTCGTCAAAAAGCAGCACGTCTTGGAACACGATGGCGTAGTCGCGCAGCAGCACCTCGGGATCCACACTCGCAACATCCACGCCACCCACGGTGACCGTGCCTTCGGTGGCATCCCAAAAGCGCGCGGCCAGGCGGCTCACCGTAGACTTACCGGAACCCGAAGGACCGACCAGTGCCGTAACCTCGCCTTCCTTGGCGGTAAAGCTCACATCGGTAAGAACTTTCTCGCCGGCGCGGCCGTCCTCGCCCGCACCATAGCCAAATGCCACGTGATCGAACACCACATCGTGGCCCACGGGCTCAAATTTCTCGCTGCCCCGCGCCACAGGCTCTTCCATGATGGAACGCATGCGCTTGGCAGACGACTCAGCGGCAAACAGCTCGGACATTAACATTAACGCCTGGTCAAAGGGCGCATAGATACGGCTCACCATAAGTAGGAAGGCAAACATCACCAAAAAGTCGACCTGCCCGGAGGCGACCACCGCGGCGCCCGTAACCAGCGTGGTGGCAATGCCCAGACGCAGGATGACAAAGGCGGAGTTGACCAAAAGCCCGTTAGCGAGCTCGCCCTTGGTGGTCTCGCGCTCCTCGGCATCGATCACGGCGTTGAGTCCCTCAAGATAATGAGCCTCCTGGTTGGTGGCGCGGATCTCGCGAACGCAGTCGAGCGTCTCTTGAATAGCCTCGGTAACCTTGACCTTCTCGGCACGCACGCGATCGAACACCGGAGTCATGGGGCCGCGTGTTAGATACAGCACGGCAAAGGCCACGGGAACGCTCCAAAACGCCGCAATCGCCAGCTGCCAGCAAAAGAACAGCGACGCCACGAATACAATGGCGCTTGCGATGATGGCACCCCAAAGCTCTCCCAGCACGTGGCTGTAGGCGTGCTCCATGGCCTGGACGTCACCCATGATGGTCTCGGTTAAATCGGCCAGATCACGACGACCAAAAAACGACAGCGGCAGTTTGCGCAAGCGCTCGGCGATCTCCATACGCTGCTTGCCGCACTCCTCGTAAAAGATGCAGTAAGTGTAGTAATACTGCTGCCAGTTAGAGGCAAAGAGCAACACGAAAAAGACCAGGAGGCCGCCCACGATCGGCAGGGCATCCGGCAGGTCAGCCCCGCTGGCGAGATGCTCAACAAAGCCGGCCATGACCAGGAATAAAAAGCCCATGCCGGCCATGGTAATGAGATTGGTGAGCGTGGTCCAGAAAATGCCGCGTTTTACGCCGACGACGCCTTTATCGGATAGGAAATACTTCTTTTGGAATGAGGCGAACATTTAGGCCTCGCCTCCCTTCGTGACGGCGGCATCCGCGGCTGCAGCAGTAATCTTCCAGCTCGCGGCCTGTTCGTATTCGGCCCACATCTTGGCATACAGACCCTCTTGGGACAGCAACTCGGCATGGGTACCCGACTCCTGCACGCTGCCCTGGTTGAGCACCACGATTTGGTCTGCGCCCACCACAGTCGAGAGTCGGTGCGCAATCATAATGACTGTGCGACCAGCCGCCAGCTTGCTAAAGGCGCGCTGGATGAGCGCCTCGTTCTCGGGATCGGCAAACGCCGTGGCCTCATCGAGCACCACGATAGGCGCGTCTTTAAGGATCGCGCGGGCGAGTGCCACGCGCTGGGCCTCGCCGCCCGAAAGATATGCTCCGCCGGCACCGAGCATGGTATTGATGCCCTGTGGGAGCTTGGCCACAATGTCGTCGCACTGAGCTGCGGTGAGGGCCGCACGCACTTCGTCGTCAGTGGCCGTAGGCTTGGAGGCGCGCACGTTATCGGCAAGTGTTTGCCGGAACAGCTGGTTGGTCTGGAACACGAAGGCGACCTGGCCCATAAGCTCGTGCGGATCCATATCGCGTACGTCCACACCGCCTACGAGCACTCGACCCGAGGAAACGTCCCAAAAACGCGGGATCAGGCTTGCGCAGGTTGACTTGCCGCCACCCGAGGGACCCACCAGGGCGAGAGTGCTACCCGCGGAAACGCTAAAGCTCACATGGCTAACGGCAGGTGTTTCGGCACCCTCGTAGGTAAAACTCACGTCCTCAAATCGCACGTCGCCACCGGCAGGGTGCTTGGGTTGGGCGGGCACGGAGAGCTGCTTGGAATCCATGACGCTTCGAATACGAGCCAGCGAATCGGCACTCATCTGAGAGGCCTCGCCCACAAACATGAGCTTGGTCATGGCCGTCGGCACCACGGCCGAAAATATCGCGTAAAACGTGAAGTTGGCCATAAAATGCGCGAAGTCCGTCTCGCCCGGCGCCAACAGCAACGCCACGGGCAGCAGGAATGTCACAAGGCCATTGAGCGCGGTAAGGTTGAGCACCTGCGGACCTCGGCAGAACGTGCCCGCATAGTTTTGCGCCATGTCGGCATATTCGGCGATCGCATCGTGGAAGGCCTTAAAGGAGTAGACCGTCTGCTGAAACACCTTGACCACGGGGATGCCTCGTACGTATTCGGTGCCGGTCTTGTTCATCTTGACCAGCGCTCCCATGTAGGCCTTCATGAACTCGGCGCCTTTGCCGCTCATCATGGTGGCCATGGCGCCAAACGAAATGGCCACCGAGATGAGGCATGCCGCGCCCAAGCGCCAATCGAGGGCGAAAAGCAGCACGAGCAAGCCCACGACCATGGCGACGGCGCCTGCGATATCGGGCAGCATGTGTGCGAGCAAAGTCTCGGTGGAGGCGGCACACCCGTCTACAACACGACGCAGCTCACCGGTGGCGTGCGTGTCAAAGTAGCCAAGCGGCAGTTTAAGCAGGTGCTCGCTCGCAGTCTTGCGGATATTGGACGCGCAGCGAAACGCAGACAGGTGCGTGCACATGAGGCCTGCGAAATACACTACGATGCTTGCCAGCGCAAACCCCACGGCCCACCAGCCATACATCGCGATGTCGCAGGCTTCGCTCCAGTTAGGTGCCACGGCGATCAGGTCGCGAGCGACAAGCCAAATGCACACGTACGGGCCAAAGCTCAGCAGCTGCGAGAGCGCCGAGAGCGCCATGCCCAAATACGTTAGGAATTTACGGTCACCGGCATACGCGAGCAACTCGCCGATGCCTCCACCTTCCCTTTTTGATCCCTTTGCCATGAGATTCCTTTCTAACGGCTTGAGAGTTAACCGTAATGATCTTATCATTGATGTGTTAGCCATGGCTCACAATCAAGCCAGGCGTGGACGTTTCTGCAAAGGAAAGGGACGCTTTTGCAAATACGGCGGGCAGCGACCGACATAACCGAGCTCTACGCACCGCAATTTGAGCAGTTTGGCCTGGAGCTTACCGGCAAGGGTGCCGTCTTTACCGGCGAGGTGGCAAACGAACGGGCGCACGGCCGCGCATGGATCATGCCTCTCTCCCCTGCCTGCATCGTCATGGAGCATTTCATCACCCCGACGCACGATATGTACCTGGCCGAATACACACCCGAGCCATACGCCAGCGTGAGCGAAGTCAGCGCGCCCACACTTACATGCATGCCCGAGGCTGGCATAACGCCCGCGAACCTCAAACCATTGCATGGACCGTGGCCAAACAATGCCGTTTGCAGCTTTATCCAAGATAGCTGTGGCGAGGAATTAAGCCCGCTGTTTGCGGGGGAGCTTTATCACTCGCGCTCGGTGCTCTTTTTGGCTTGATATTTTGACGAACTGGAGCATCGCTATCCCACCGAGTTCGCGGGGATCTTTGAGGCGTTTGCCGAGCCGTGGCACGAGGAAGCGACGTCTGTCATCTGCCACACGCTGCGCCGGATTAACGAGGACCGCGCCCGCACCGTAGGCGGACACGTCTATATGCAGGGCATCGTGGAGACCATGGTCGCGGAGCTCGCCTGTTCGTGCGCGGCCCACAAGCAGGCGCGGCAGGCGACAGATACACGCGTCAGCATAACCATTGCCGTAGAAGCAACGGCAATGATTGAGTGCGCGCTCGACAAAGGCAGACGTGTGGGTATCAACGAGGTGGCCGAGAGGCTCTACACAAGCCGCTCCAAACTATGCGCCACCTTTAAGGCCCAAACTGGCGAATCCCTGGGCGCCTACATTCGCAGACGCCGTATGGAGCGAGCACAGGACCTTTTGGCCGATAGCGCGCTCACGATAGCGCAGGTAGCAGAGCGGCTCGACTACCCTCAGCAAGCCGCCTTCGCCCAAGCCTTCAAACAATACACCGGCACCACCCCCACCGCTTGGCGAAGCAAGCATCGCTAAGGCCCAAGCTCCCTGGCCGTAACGGAGCGATTAATTAGCCACCGCCCGTCAGCTCACCCAGGATCTAAACGTCAAGATGCGCACAATCAAGCGCCTTTTTGATAAGAGGGACAGATCGATCAGCCAAATACAACGGAATGTTGAGCACCCCGTCGTCGAGCTTTAGGTTCTTAAGTGAGTAGCGGACCCTCAATGGAGTCGTCTCCGCATGCTTGTCGGCATAGTACTTAAGGCTCTTGGAGTGAACGACCTCTCCCGATTTGACCTCGACGGGAACGATTTCGTTTCCGACTTGAATCAAAAAATCGACTTCGTGCTTCGGCTTCTCGTTTGTCCAGTAACGCGGAGCAGCATCTAACTGTGAAAGTAATGCCTGAAGCACATAGTTCTCGGCGAACGAACCTTTGAACTCCGAAAATAGCGCATCCGAGATGGCAAAAGCGGACGCATCCAGCCTTGACATGCGGCGCAGCAAGCCGACATCAAGACAGTAGACTTTAAATGCCTTGAGGTCATCGTACGCAGAGAGCGGCACACCACCGGCAGCATTAAGGCGAACCGCCGTGATGAGCCCAGCATCGGCAAGCCATTCCAGAGCATCCTCGTATTCTCGAGCACGAGCCCCCTCGCGCACCGCACCCCAAACGAACTTTTTGTTCTCGCGCGCCAACTGAGCTGGAATCGAGTTCCATATTTGCGAAAGCTTGGCGAACTGCGCACGGCCACCATGCTTGGCAAAATCGCGCTCGTAGGAATCCAAGAGATCAGACAACACCTTATCGACCTGAACGATATCGCCCGTCTCCACCCACCGGCCAAGAGCCTCTGGCATGCCGCCGCATGCAAAATAACGACGAAGATGCTCGACGAGACGGACATGGAAGAAATCGGGCACTGTTTCGATCTGATCCAGGCCGCCAAGGTATTCGTCGTAGTTTGCAGCGCCCTCGGCTTTCAGAAACTCGGAAAAGCTCATGGGGCGCATCTCCATGAACTCGACCTTTCCCACCGGAAAAGCGCTGGTCTCACGGGACAAGCGAACGCCCAACAAAGACCCTGCGCATGCGACGTGATACTCGGGGGCCTCGTCACAGAAGTATTTAAGGGCGCCGACTGCAGAAGGACAATCCTGGATCTCATCAATAATAAGCAGCGTTTTGCCGGGATCGATAGGCTGTCCAAGTGCCAGGGAAAGATTTGAGATGATCCGTCGAGGATCGCGCGTACCTTCGAAAAACTGAGCGTACTCGCTCTGTACCCCAGGTGACGGCTCCTCGAGCGTCAGATACACAAAATTGATGTACGAGGTTCGGCCGAACTCCTTAAGCGCCCACGTCTTTCCAACCTGGCGCGCCCCCTTAAGGATAAGCGGCTTACGATATTCTGACGCTTTCCAAGCGTTAAGCTTGGCAATGATATCTCGCTGCATGGACGAACCTCCCGCAAAGAAACTTCCGTAAACGTGATATTTCCCACATTTTACCCTAGGTAAAACGTGACATTTATCACATTTACGGAAGTTTTAAGCTCATTTCGCCACACTCTCATCACATTTATTGCAATGTGACAAAGGGACAGTCCCTTTGTCACCCGCACAAAAATGGACGCGCCAACGGCGCGCCCATTCACTCTATTCCATTCAGCCCCACCTGACCCGAACGGCCGAGTCGTTGCAGAACCCGGGAGCCCCGGCAGGGCGGGTGCTTCCTCAAAATGAGTTCCGCACGCAAAGAAGACCACTTAATGTGGCCTTCGTCTTGCGCAGGACCTGTCTCTTATACACATCTCCGAGCCCACGAGACCGTACTAG
>CABSMZ010000071.1 GCA_902478875.1 uncultured Collinsella sp. | reverse complement strand
TAAGAGACAGGATGACACGGTCGGTGCCGCCCTGCGCGTCGGGCTGCTCGGTGTCGATGCCCCACAGGTTAGCCAGGCGCTCGTTGAATGCGGTGCACATGGCCTCGGTCTCGCGCGAATTCTCGTTATCGACAATCACGATGCGCCAGGGCGTTGCCGTGAGCTCGGTCATAGAGTCGAACAAGTTGGCCAGGAGTTCCTGACGCTTGTACGTAACGACGACGATGGCGAGCTTATCGATGGGAGCGGGAAGGGTTGAAGGCATGGGGCAATATATCCTTTCACGCGCGGCGGGCGAGCGCTGCACGGAAGCTATCGAATACGTCCTTGGGACTGTCCTATTGTAAAGGCTCGGCGCACCTTAGCGGCAAGCTTTGAATAAAACGCAGGAACCTGCCATGGGCCCGCCGCATGACGTGGGGCTGCTTTGCCCGCAAGAGGCTCCATAGATTATATAAACGCCCGCTGGCGCGCTGACCCTTTGATACCATGAAACGACAGGTATTTCCTAAGGAGCACATTTGTCTACTAACGCCTCTGGCAGCCCTGTTCTGTCGCTGCTTATTCCCATTTACAATGTTCAGCGCTACCTGCGCGAGTGCCTCGATTCCGCCCTGGCGCAGACGCTCAAGGATATTGAGATCATCTGCATTAACGACGGGTCGACCGACAACTCGCCGGCGATTATCCGCGAGTATATGGAGCGCGATAGGCGCGTCAAGATGATCGACAAGGCCAACAGCGGCTACGGCGACTCGATGAACCACGGTCTGGAGATGGCGCGTGGCAAGTACGTTGGCATCTTGGAGTCCGATGACTTTATGGCGCCCGACGCACTCGAAAAGCTTGTCTCGGCCGCCGATAGCAATAATGCCGACTTTGCGAAGGCGAACTTTGATTTCTACTGGTCTAAGCCCGAGGAGCGCCGTTCGCTGCACGAGATGTTTAAAGCCAAGGACTGTGGCAAGCCAGTGCACCCGAGCGATACGACGCAGTTCTTTAAGCAAAAGCCGTCGATTTGGTCGGCAGTGTACCGTCGCGATTTTCTTGAGCGCAACGGCATTAAGTTCCTGCCGACTCCGGGGGCATCCTTTCAGGACACGTCATTCGCCTTTAAGGTGATCGCGTGCGCCGATAAGGCTGTTTACCTGCATGATGCTGTTTTGTCGTATCGACAGGACAACGAGAATTCCTCGGTCAATTCTTCGGCTAAGGTCTTTTGCGTCAATACCGAGTATGACGAGATTGAGCGTTGGATTCGAGAGGATTATGCCCGCGACCACGCAAGCGTCGATGTCGCACGCATGCTCAAGTTCAATCAGCTCATTAAGTACGATTCGTACATGTGGAACTACGTGCGCCTGGCGCCTAAGTTCTATAAGGAGTTCCTGGTGCAGATGGCCAAGGAATTTCAGGCGGCCTTGGACGCCGGGGACTTTTCGCTTGACGACCTCAAGCCGTGGAAGCGAGCAAATCTCGCTGCCATCCTCAAAGATCCTGAGGGCTGGGTTGACGAGCACCCGAGTTTTGCGACGGATGGTGCCTTGGGGCGTGCTAAGTATTACGCCTCGGTTGGAGGCCCAGGCGTGGTTGCTGCCTTCCTCATCGAATCGCTGAGGGGGTAGGTCGGCATGGGAGAGGCCTCGTGTCCTAAAGCTACCATTGTCGTCCCCGTTTACAACTCTGCGCGCTCGATTCAGCGATGCCTCGATTCGCTGTTGGCCCAGTCCGAGCGCTCGATTCAGGTTGTCTGCGTCAACGACGGTTCGACTGATGATTCGTTGAACGCGTTGCGCCAGATCGCGCAGGCCGACGATCGTGTACTGGTGATTGACCAGGAAAACGCGGGCGTCTCGTGCGCTCGAAATGCCGGTATCGATGCTGCCGAGGGCGAGACCGTCTTTTTTGTGGACGCCGACGATTACATCGATGCCCAGACGGTCGAGCGCGTGCTGCATGCCATGGAGTCTGCGGATGCCGAGGCCGCCGTTTTTGGCGGCGTCTGTGAACCTGCCGATGCTGCCCCCAAACGCGTCCAGCAACTCATGAGCCCCAAAGCTGGCACCTTCGGCGCCCGTGATCCCCAACTGCTGTTCCATTCGAATGCGCAGCCCTATGCCTGCCGTGCGGCTTTTTCGCGCGAGCTGCTCAATCGCGAAGGCATTCGCTTCGCCCCCGGTCTGGCTTTGGGCGAGGACGTCGTCTTCCAATTTGCGGCTTATGCGCTTGCCCACAAGACCGTCGTCATGCCGGACAAGTTCTACCACTACGTGATGGAGAGCGAATCGGCGACGCACGAGTTCAACAGTGTCGAGGCTCGCGCCAAAAAGCTCGATGCCCATATGAGAATGCTCGAGGAGGTCTTGGAGGACTGGGCGGGCTACGGTCTTATGGACCTGTGTCCCGGCGAGCTGATCACCTGGTTCCTGGACCTTATCGTGTTTGATTTGGCGCGCTTGGATTCCGATGACTTCCATTGCGTGGCGGCTCGCGTCAACATGGACCTCACGACGTTTTTGGGAACGGAGTGGGCGGATATGCCTGCTAAGGTCGCCGTTCGCCGTGTTGCCCACAAGCTCGTTGCGGCGACCTCGGGCGTTTCGATGGCAGATGCCACGCTGTTCTATCTTTCGACTCGCGGTCTCAAAGCCTGCCTGGAGCGCTTTATATAATTCCAAGCGTTGCCGCCCGCCGCAACCCGGCTGCTAAAATAACCCTGTTACACGCTATTCAACAGGAGGTTCTCTTGCAGAACTCTGATACCCCTAAAGTTTCGCTGCTTGTTCCCATTTGCAATGTCGAACGCTACCTGCGCGAGTGCCTCGATTCTGCCGTGACTCAGACGCTCAAGGACATCGAGATCATCTGCATCAATGACGGTTCCACCGATAGCTCGCCGGATATCATTCGCGAGTACATGGAGCGCGACCCCCGTGTAAAGATGATCGACAAAGCCAACAGCGGCTACGGTGACTCGATGAACCGCGGCCTGGAGATGGCGCGCGGCGAGTACGTGGGCATCCTTGAGTCCGACGACTTTATGTTTGAGGATTCGCTCCAAAAGCTGGTCGCCAAGGCCGATGCTGAGCATGCCGATGTGGTGAAGGGCGACTTTTACCTGTATTGGTCCACGCCCAGCGAGCGCCGTGAGCTGTTTGGGATCATCGACGAGCATATGACGGGCGCCGCGTATCGCCCTGTCGATCGCCCGGGCATCTTCTACCGCAAACCTTCCATTTGGTCGGCTATCTATCGGCGCGAGTTCCTCAACGACAATCAGATTCGGTTCCTTCCCACGCCGGGTGCCTCGTATCAGGACGCAGGCTTTAACTTTAAGGTTTGGGCTTGCGCCGAGCGCGCCGCGTTTATTGCGGACCCCATTTTGTGCTATCGCCAGGATAACGAGAAGAGCTCCGTTAATTCGCCCAACAAGGTGTTTTGCGTGTGCGACGAATATGCCGAGATGCAACGTTTTTTGGACGAGCGTCCTGAGCTCAAGGCTCAGCTCCAGGGCATTTTAATGCGCATGAAGGTCGATACGTACCGCTGGAATGATGAGCGTCTGGTCGATGAGTTGCGCGAGCAGTTTTGGGAGAAGGCTTCACCCGAGCTGAAGGCCGATTGGGATGCCGGTCGCTTTGACCTGTCGCTGTTTGATCCGCGTGGCGAGACCGACTTGCGCCTGATGGTCAAGTCGCCCCGCGCCTATATCGATTCGCGCTTTGACTTTAAGAAGCCGGGCAAGCTCAATACGTTTAAACACTACTTTAAGATCGGCGGCCTGCCGCTGGTTTGGCGCGTGCTGACGTATCAGCGCGCCTACGGCGATAACCCGCATCCCGACGACGTGCCGGCGGCGCAGTAGGAGCACGTGATTATGGCTACCCCTAAGATTTCCGTTGTCGTTCCCATCTACAAGGTGGAGGAGTGTCTGGCCTGGTGCCTGGACTCCTTGCTTGCGCAGGATATGCCCGATTGGGAAGGCGTGCTGGTCAACGACGGCTCGCCGGATGGTTCGCGCGATATTGCGGCCGCTTATTGCGAAAAGGACGCGCGTTTTACGCTGGTCGATAAGCCGAACGGCGGCCTGTCGAGCGCCCGCAATGCGGGCATCGCTGCGTCCACGGCGCCTATCGTTGCATTTTTGGATTCAGACGACCGTTTTACGCCCGATGCATGCCGCGTGATCGTCGATGCCTTTGAGCGCGAGGGCTGCGACGTGTTGACCTTTGGTGCGAATCCGTATCCGCTGGAGGCGGGATATCCGTGGCTTAACTATGTGCTGAGCCCGCGCGATGTGTCGTTTGAAGGCTATAGCTCCGACGTGCTGTTTAAGGAAGCTTCTCGCCCCTTTGCATGGCGCACTGCCTGCAAGCGTGAGTTTTTGCTGGGCAACGGGATCGTGTTCGACGAAACCGTTAAGTATGGCGAGGACCAGGTCTTCGATTTTGCCGTGTACGGTCGTTCGCACAAGACCGCGCTTATCTCGAGCAAGCTGTATGACTACCGCGTGGCGCGCAAGGGTTCGCTCATGGATACCATGCGCTATGACGACGAGACGCGTCTGCTGGAGCATGTGAAGATTTACTCCGCTGTGCTGGCTGACTGGCAGCGCGATGGTCTCGATGCCCAGCATGCCGATGACCTGGCATATTTCCTGTGCGATCTGGTGCTGTACGATGCGCTCAGGCTGTTGGGTACGGACTGCGGCAAGGTGTTTGCTGCCGTTGCCACGGCGCTTGCCGGCTCTGCCGTGGGCAGCGATACTGCGCTCGCGCAATGCGCTCCTTCTGTTGCTGCTATGGTGCGTGCAGCGCTTACCAGCAATGCCCCCAATGCCCGTGCGTGCAAAAAGCTCATGTTCGATTACGACGTCTTGAGGTTTGGGCGCCTGGGTGCCTGCAAACGCATGGCAGCGAACGCCCTTGGAAAGCGAGAAGTGTAGATGAGTATCAAGCGTTTGGCACTTTGCCGCAGCCAGGGCCGTCTGTTTGTGCTGCTTCGTTTTGCCGGTCAGGATGTCGCCGCGCTTATTGAGCGGGAGGGTTCTCAAGCGTTTGCCCATGCGACGACGAGCGGTTCTTGTGTGCCGTCGCTAGTGCTCCCGGTCGATCATGGCCGTGTGCTGGCGCTTTGCCCTTCCGTTTCCGATTACGAGCGCGAGCTCGCTGTCTTGGTGCTTCCGTTTTTGGATGGCTCGTCGATGGATGTCGTTTTTGCATCCGGTGGCCAAAGGTTGGGTTCCATTCGCCTCGATAGCCGCGTTGCCAAGCTGGAGTCCAAGATTAACTACAAAGCAAAGCCTGCGCTGTGTGCGCTTATCCGCGATGCGCAGCGTGGCGAACACTGCGGCCTCTACGAGATCGATGCCATCCGCTATTTGCCGGCAGACGCCGGCGCGGTGTGGCGCTATGAGGTTACCTGGGCGGGAGACCCTCAGTGCGCACCTGAGCTCCAGATTTTCGATACGCATATGAACGCCATCGATGCCACCGTGCATGTGTTTGAGTCGCAGGTCGATGTGCCGCAGCAGGACGGTTGCCGCGTCAATAAAACGTATCTGAGCGTTGAGATGCCTCAGGATATACGAGATTTTGTCGCGATTGCGGCTGATGCCACGGGCCAGATTCAGAGCGGTTTTTGCGCCATGGATGGCCGCCTGTACAACGGCATGGTCGACGACAGCTGGAACCGCATGAAGGATGCGCGTGCGGATGATGCGGCCTATCGACGCTGGTTTGAGCAGCATCGCGCAAAGCCGGGCGATTTGGCGTGCCAGCGTGTCGCTTCGGCGGCCTTTGCCTATAGACCGCTCGTGAGCATTGTGGTGCCGTGCTACAAGACTGATTGGGTTTACCTGCGCGAGCTGCTGGACTCGGTGCTAGCCCAGAGCTATGACAACTGGGAACTGCTCCTTATGGATGCTTCGCCCGAATGGGACGCGGTGGCCACCCTTGCGGCAGGTGCCAACGACGAGCGCATCCGTCGCATCGAGCTTCCCGGCAACGGCGGCATTGTGGTCAACACCAACGCAGGTATCGAGCAAGCGACAGGCGACTACATCGCTTTCTTGGACCACGATGACATTCTGGAATCGGACGCGTTATTCCAGTATGTTTCCGCACTGAATAAGGCGGCCGAGGGCGAGCGTCCCCAGGTCCTGTTCTGTGATGAGGACATGTTCCAGAAAACGGGGGAGTGGGGCCAGGCCGTCTTTAAGACCGTACTCAACGTCGACCTGCTCTATAGCCATAACTGCGTGACGCATTTCCTGATGGTGGAGAAGGCGCTCATCGATCACATTGGTATGTCCCCAGAAGACGTTGCGGGCGCCCAGGACTACGACCTGACGCTTCGCTGCCTTGCGGCGGGCGCGCGGTTTAAGCATGTTGCGCACGTGCTGTATCACTGGCGCGTTCATCCGGGGTCGACCGCCGATGGGTCTGCCGATAGCAAGCCGTATGCCATCGAGGCCGGGCGCCTTGCGCTTCGGCGCCACTTTAACGCGCTGGGTATTTGCGGAACGGTCGAGGAGACCGAGACGCCGTTTGTCTACCGCATGCGCTATGCGCTGCCGGAGCCTGCGCCGCTGGTGAGCATTGTGATCCCCACTAAGGACCACGTTGAGACGCTCGATGCCTGTGTGATGTCGATCGCCCAGAAAGCCACGTATGCCAACTACGAGATCGTCTTGGTGGAGAACAACAGCGAAGACCCGGAGACGTTTGCGTATTACGAAACCCTGCCAGAGCGCGTGGCTGCAGCATCCAAAGGCAAGGGTATCGCGCGCGTTGTGTTCTGGCCGGGCGAGTTCAATTACTCCCAGATCATTAACTTTGGCGTTGAGCACGCTAAGGGCGATTATCTGTTGCTGCTTAATAACGATACCGAGGTCATAAGTCCCAACTTTATAGAAGAGATGATGGGATATCTGCAGCGTCCCGATGCGGGCGTGGTGGGCGCCAAACTCTACTTTGCCGATCATCTGGTGCAGCATGCCGGCATTTTGGTTGGCGTGCGTGGTGCACTTGCCCACGCCAACCAGGACTTCTCGGCAAAGCGCGAGGGCTATCTTGCCCGTGCCGTGCGCCCGGGCAACTTTAGCGCCGTAACGGGTGCCTGCCAGATGGTGCGACGCGGCGTATTTGAGCGCGTCGGCGGCTACAACGAGGAATTCGCCGTTGGCTTTAACGACGCAGACTTTTGCCTGCGCGTATGGGAGGCGGGCTACCGCACCATCTATACGCCCTACGCCGAGCTGTATCACTATGAGTTCACCTCGCGCGGCAGGGAAGAGGCCAACGAGGAAAAACTGCGCCGCTGGAAGCGCGAGCAAGCGCTGTTCACGCAGCGCTGGCCGGAGTTTTTCTTGACGGGTGATCCATGGTTGGGGCCTAACTTGTCTTCCGAGAGTGAGTACTTCTCGCTTTAGACAATGGTTGTTAGAAGGCCCTCAGCTTGACTTCGCCATGAGTTGGGAAGAAGGCAGCGTTTAGGCTATTTGTTAGTTTACATTACGATAGCTCGATACTTCTACGATAAGTTTGTACAGGCTTATACAACTCGATATAATCCGATATAGTTGCGATAAACTAATAAAGCTAAGATTGACCGATAATCGATTTCCTTGAGAGGCAAACAAGTGAGCGCCACAATATTCCATAACCCGTTTCGTCCCACTGCCGGCGCTGAGCCTCCGCGCATAATTGGTCGTGATGATATTGCCCTTGAGTTTACCGAGAGTTTGAATTCGGGAATTGGTGCACCTGCGAGGCTCATGCGCGTTGCCGGGCCAAGGGGTTCCGGAAAAACTGTTTTGCTCTGTGATCTTAGAGATCGTGCACGAGAGCTTGGCTGGAAGACGGCTATTGTTTCTGCTGGTCCCAACCTATTGCTGGACCTGAAGGATCAGATTGCAGAATCCTCCCTTGCGACCAATGCTTCAGTCGGCGTAAATGCCGGCTTTGTTTCCGCTAAATTCGACGTTGTGCCAAAAGAGTCGAGTCTTAGAAAGTTGCTTGGCTCGGCCGCAAAGTCTTCCAAGGGCCTGTTTATTGCAATAGATGAGGTGCAGGATGCCCCGATTGACGATATGCGCGCTATTGCTTCTGCTGTGCAGCTTCTAATAGGGGAGAAAGTCGATATTGCTCTCGCATTTGCCGGATTGCCCGCTGGTGTTATGGATCTTATTAACGGCAAGGCACTTACATTCTTGCGTCGTGCCCTCCCCGAAGATCTGGCGCCTATCAACCAGGTGGAGGTAGCGCTCTCTATGGGCGATAGCTTTATAGCGACTGGTTTGACCATAGAGGACGATCTGCTGTCGAGAGCCGCTAAGGCCACGAAGGGCTATGCCTATTTGGTGCAACTGGTCGGTTACTCCATTTGGCAGCGCGCCAACTTGCATCGTGTCAAAAGTGCCAACGTGAGCGAGCGCGATGTTATCGAAGGCATTGCGCTGGCAGAGGCTCGTTTTCACGATGTTGTTCACGAGCCCGCGATTTCTGGACTTGGACTCAACGATATCAAATATCTTTTGGCCATGTGCGAGGATAAGCAGCAGTCCAAATCATCTGAGATTGCTAAACGTATGGGTAAAAAGACCAATGAGGTCAGCTCTATTAGGGCTAAGCTGCTACAAAGAGAGGTTATTCAGGCTCCACAGAGGGGCTACGTGCAGTTTGCCGTGCCGGACCTAGATATCTATCTGCGAGAGAATGCCGCGGAGATTCTCGAGCGGTTCTAAATCAAGGCATGAATAGCCGCCGGTTAACTGCCTTTTTCGACTTGGCTCGCGTCCCCCCCCCGCGCGAGGACGTGCCCCTGTCTCTT
>CABSMZ010000070.1 GCA_902478875.1 uncultured Collinsella sp. | reverse complement strand
CGGTCTCGTGGGCTCGGAGATGGGTATAAGAGACAGGTACTCGTGCGCATCGATGATCCCTTTCCCGAGGAGCTGCGCAGCTTTGCGGTGCGCTTGGGAGATGGTCGCTATTGCACATGCGTTTCTGGTAGGCTTGTGCGCCTCTTTCAATCCAAATGTGGCGATGATGAGTCGTGGTACGCGGCGCTTCGAATCGAGCACCGCTCGCTCGAGGAGCGTCGCATCTATGATCAGCTGCTGTATGATCGCGAAACGGGCATCGCCGAGGAGCTTGATAGCTGGAACACCACCTATGACGATATCGTGCGTATTGTCCGCATGAGGATAAGGGCGCTTCTTTCGCGTTACCGCGTATGGAGATCCCGCCGCCGCTCCAGGCGTGATAGCGATCGATGCGGCGATTCACGGGATGCGGAGCGGACCAGTCACGATTCTGCTCATGTCGAAGGAGACGCTGCATGCTGATTATTGCTGCCTTCGGCCGTGCGGCGCTGTTCCTGCTAGCGCTCTTCGGTCTGTGCTATTGGATCCATCGTTTGACCGAGACGGATGTGCATTTCGCTCCCGTGTGTGCCTTGTGTGTCATGGGGGTCGTCACGTATGCCGGTGGAATCGTGGGCGCGCTTGCCCCTGCCACCTGGGGGGTGGTTGTGGTGGGCGCCATCGCCGGTGCAGCGGCAATGCCCTGTCTCCATGGTCGTGGTCTTGCTAGATTGCCCTTTGGTCTCCCTGACGCGTGTTTTCTCCTAGGTATGTTGATCTTTCTGTGGCCCCTGCTGTCGGCGCGTCTCGAGCATTACGATAACTTTACGCATTGGGCTATAGCGCTCAAGGTCATGCTGGAGACGGGGGCTTTCCCCACGGCGTCAAGTGGTCTCGTTGAGTTTTTCAACTATCCGCTCGGCACAACTTCACTGCTGTACTGCGCATGCACGTTTTTAGGCCATGCCGAGGGAACAATGCTCGTTGTTCAGGCAGCCTTTATCTTCTCATGTTTTTATGCTGTTCTTGGTATTGTGCGCAATCGCCGTTCGTTTCTGCCATATGCGGTGTTAGGGGCTGGCTGCTCGCTCCTTACGTTTTTCAATGTAACGATTCGCATTAATAACCTTTTGGTTGATTTCGTGCTCCCGGTCCTCACGATGGCGTGCTGGGCAGTCGTGGATCGTTATAACGGTGATGTTCGCCGCGAGCTCAAGTTGCTCGTGCCGTTGATGGCGGAGCTCATAGTGGTGAAGTCGACGGGCGTCGTATTCGTTGCATTTGTGCTCGCTTACCATTTAGCGCGCGGACACGTTGCTCTCAGGAATCGCAGCTGGAACGCTCGCCTGCGCTGGTTTGGTGCAACTGCCGTCGCAGGTGTTTTGGGTTTTTCCACTTATCTGATGTGGAGTTGGCACATGGCCACGGCGCTCGCGGGCGTCAAGAATAAGTTCGATGTGGGCGATGCTGCTCACGCGGCGGTGGTCGGCGGTAAGAATACTGCCCAGATCGCGCAGGTCGTCTCGACGTTTTTTGCGACCTCCATCGATTTAACTACCAGGCCTGCGCTCGGTTTCCTGCTCGGCAACTTGGCTGTTGTCGCATTGCTAGCGGCTGCTCGGTGGCGCTTTGGGCATCAGTTGACACATGTGCGCCACGCACTGGTTGCGCTTGATTTCATGACAATTGTTTACTATGTGGGTATTCTCGCCATGTACATTTTCTCGATGCCAATGGACGAGGCCTTGAGGCTTGCTGGATTCGATCGTTATGCTTGCAGCATCATTGCATTGTTTGTCGGTGGCCTGGCGATGGCAGTTACCGTTGAGCTTGAGGGGCAGATGAAATTCCGGTCCGATGGTTCCCCCTGCCATGCAACGCCGTTACATAAGCGGCGATACCAACAGGTTGTAATGGGCTGCATCGCCTTGCCGCTTGGCCTTTTGACGAGTGAATACAACGGCATGCTATTCAATGCAAAGACATACGACACTTCGCTTCCGGCGACGGTCCGAGATGTCGTCGGTGATCGCTGGCCGGCATCGGGTAAAGAAGACGGTACTCGTTATTTGCTGTTCGGTTCCGATCGCGATGGGCTTATGACTTCGTACTACTTCACGTATGTGGCTCGATATTATTTGTTTGCCCCGCATTCCGATGCCATATGCGCGTTCTATGAGCCCAATATGGATAACCTTCTGTCGGGTTATGACAAGCTCATCGTAATCGAGTCCAATTCTGCGGAGATGGGTCTACTTAAAAAGCATTATGGCGTTACAGGCAAGGTCGGCGTCTATCGTATCGAGAAAAATAGCACCAGGGTAAACCTTATTGCTGAGTGAGGCAGCGAGATGAGCTCTATGATCATGATTTCACCCATTCCGGATAGGTTGCCTTGTACCAATGTGGTGGGGAGATGTGGCGTTTCCGCAGATAAAACCGACCAAAATAAACCTGTCCCTTTTTGGTAGGTGGAGAATGGGGTAAAGTAAGTGATGGTTAACTAGAGGAGGCTTGCTATGGCACCTATCGATATTGTTGTACTGGCTGTTATCGGCGTTGCGTTTGTCGCCGTGTGCGTGCGCATCTACTGCAAGGGCACCTGCGCCGACTGCGCTCAGGGTGGCGTTTGCACGGGGCATTGCTCCAACAAAAAGACGTGCGCTGCACTTAAGGGCGTAGACAAAATCGCCGAAGACTTGGGTCGCGGTATCAAATAAGGTCCGGACATCCAAGCGCTCCGCGGGCATCCGTTCGCGGGGCGCTTTGTGCATTTGAGGGAGAGCACGGCGAGTCGAAGAGTATTTTTGGGGTATCGTTAACTGGACTATTAATTGGCAACTTATCTATAACGGAGTAACCGCATGAGCGCTCGCGTAACCATGAAGGACATAGCCGCCGAGCTTGGCGTTTCCATCAATACCGTGCACAAGGCCCTGACGGGAAAGGCCGGCGTGAGCGAATCCGTGCGCGCCAAGGTGAACGCCAAGGCCGAGGCCATGGGCTATCACCGCAACACAAGTGCCTCAAGCCTGCGCCGCAAGGATATCAATCTGGTGTTTTGCCTGCCCCGCGCATCGCGCGAGGGAGCGTACTTTTTCCGTTACCTGTGGGAAGGCTGCAATCGCTTTGAACAGGAGGTCATCGACCGGGGCATTACGGTTGAGCGCGTTGAATTTGGCGTGGGCGGCTACGCCGATGCGCTCGAGCAAATCGACGAGCGTCTGCAGGTGGGCGAGAAGATTGATGGCTTGCTCGCCTATGCGCCGGGCGACGATCGTGCGACTGAGCTTTTGGGGCAGATCGCCGAGGCGGGCGTGACGATTGAGCTTGTCGACGGCGACCGTCCGCATTTGAATCGTTTGGGTGCGAGCTTGGCCGATTATTCGACGGCAGGCAGCCTTATGGCCGAGCAGGCGGCAAATCTGGTCCATGCTTCTGGGGCCGACGCCCGCGTACTCCTTTTGACAGGCGACCCATATACCGATTCGCACTATCTAACCGCCCGCGCCTTCCACAATTACCTGCGCGAACGTGATATTCCATGGCAGGTTGAGGATCTTGCAGGTGCCCATGCGCAAGTCAAACAACTCGAGCATGAGCTCGAAAAGCGCTTGAGTGCGCCGGACGCCCCCGAACTTATCTGTAGCGTTTTTGCCGTTGGTTCCGAAGTGGTTGCCGACGCGCTCGTCTCGACCGGCAAGGCCGGTCGGGTCATGGTGATCGGCAACGACCTGTTTCCCGAAAGTGCTCTGGCCTTGCGCCGCGGTATCTTTACCAATATTGTCTATAAGGACCCGACGAGCCTGGCGTATCGCGGCGCTAAGACGCTGGGCGATTATCTGCTGTGGGGAAGGACCCCGACGGTGCCCGTCCAGAAGGGTGCCGTCGAGATGGTATTTGCCAGCAATGTCGACCGCTACTGCGAACTTGCGGGTATTTAGCCGATTGAGCAGGTACCCCCTCTTACGACGTGCATTTTTGGGAGTATTCAGCATTGGCATGCCCTGAATGAGGTGCAGAACGACTGTTTTAAGTGCCCCCGATGGCGTAATTTGCCATCGGGGGCACTTTTTATGCCGATCGGGCGCTATCTGCGTTCCAAATAGGACGCTGAGGATGGCGCACGGCGCGCTCCAATGCTGAATACTCCCAAAAATGTACATCGGGACATGACCCACCTGAGCAAAAGCGCTCAAGTTCGGTGTTCGGGGACGCCAACCGGTCCGCAATGCATGCAAGTCACAGCTCCGGCAACCGTTGAACGGGCAAAACCTACCGTTCACCCCATGGTTGTTAGGTGAACGTTCACCTTTTGAGTCGTAATGGATTAGTATGGTGAACGTTCACCTAAAGGATAACGAGCGCGCCGTGCGCCCGCGTTGCCAGCAAAGGGGCTGTTTGATGAAAAACTTTATGGACGATCAGGATTTCCTGCTGAGCACCAAGACCGGTGAGGAGCTGTTCCACAACTTTGCCGAGGGCATGCCCATCGTCGACTATCACTGCCACATTTCTCCCAAGGAGATTTGGGAGGACAAGCGTTTCGAGAACATCACCGAGGTTTGGCTGGGCGGCGACCACTACAAGTGGCGCCTGATGCGCGCCAACGGCGTCGACGAGCGTTTTATCACTGGCGACGCCCCTGCTCGCGAGAAGTTCCAAAAGTGGGCCGAGACCCTGGGTCGCTGCGTCGGCAACCCCGTCTTTGAGTGGAGCCACCTGGAGCTTAAGCGCTACTTTGGCTACGAGGGCGTCCTCAATGGCAAGACTGCCCAGGAGGTCTGGGACCTTGCCAACGCCAAGCTCGCTGAGGCTAGCTTTACCTGCCGCAACCTGATCAAGCAGTCCAACGTCCGCATGATCTGCACTACCGACGACCCCGCCGACAGCTTTGAGTGGCACAAGAAGATTGCCGCCGACGACAGCTTTGACGTTCAGATCGTTCCCGCCATGCGCCCCGATGCCGCTTTGCGCATCGAGCGCGGCCAGGAGTTTGCCGGCTACTGCAAGCACCTTTCCGAGGTTGCCGGCGTTGAGGTCAGCGACTTTGAGGGCATGAAGGCTGCCATTTCCAAGCGCTACGACGTTGCTCACGAGCTGGGCTGCCGCGCATCCGACCACGCACTCGACTACGTTATGTACGTCCCGGCTACCGCCGACGAGATCGAGGCTATCTTTGCCAAGGGTCTGGCTGCCGAGCCGCTTACCGAGGAAGAGGTCCTCAAGTACAAGACTGCCTTTATGCAGTTCGTTGCCGGCGAGTATGTCCGTCTGGGCTGGGCCATGCAGCTGCACTTTGGCTGCAAGCGCGACAACAACCGCGCCATGTTCGCCAAACTCGGTCCCGACACCGGCTACGACTGCATCTCCAACTACACGCCGTCCGACCAGCTCGCCGATTTCCTCAACTCCATCCAGGAGACCTGCGGCCTGCCCAAGACCATCCTGTACAGCCTGAACCCCATCGATAACACCATGATCGATACCGTCATGGGATGCTTCCAGGAGGCTCCGACTGCCGGTAAGATCCAGAACGGCTCCGCCTGGTGGTTCAACGACAACGAGGTCGGCATGCGCGAGCAGCTTACGGCTCTGGCTAACGAGGGCGTGCTGGGCAACTTTGTGGGCATGCTTACCGACTCCCGCTCTTTCCTGTCCTATCCGCGCCACGAGTACTTCCGTCGCGTGCTGTGCAGCGTGATCGGCGAGTGGGTCGAGCAGGGCAAGTACCCGGCCGACATGGAGCTGCTGGGCAGTATCGTGCGCGACATCAGCTACAACAATGCGGTCCGCTACTTTGGCTTTGACCTGGACACCGACGAGGCCTAAGCCCGCATCGAATCACATCGAACCCTGGGCGCCGTTGCCACACGCGGAGCCCCGTTTTGCTTGCACGCTAACAAACATCTAAGGAGACACATAGATGGAGAACATCAGCTACGATGCGCTCGAGAAGATCGGCTACAAGGGCTATTTGCTGCCCAAGGATGCTCCCGAGAAGGTTCTGCAGTTTGGCGAGGGCAATTTCCTGCGCGCCTTCGTCGACCGTTTCTTTGACATGGGCAACGAGGCCACCGGCTGGAACGGCAAGGTCGTCATGGTGCAGCCCATCAGCGGTGCCTTTGGCTTTGCCGACGGCATCAATGCCCAGGACGACCTGTACACCGTGCTGGTGCGCGGCAAGGAGAACGGCAACACGGTTGACGAGTCCCGCGTGATCAGCGCCTGCAGCCGCTGCCTTAACCCGTATCGTGAGGACGACTACCGCGCCATGATGGAGGTCGCTGTCTCCGACGACCTAGAGATCATCGTCTCCAACACCACCGAGGCCGGTATCGCCTATGACCCGTCCTGCAAGGCCGACGACATGCCACCTGCGAGCTTCCCCGCCAAGCTTGCCCAGGTGCTCCACACCCGCTGGGCTGCCGGTAAGCCGGGCGTCATCGTCCTCGCCTGCGAGCTCATCGATCACAACGGCGAGGAGTTGCTGCGCATCATGAACCAGTATGTGAGCGACTGGGGCTGGGAGGACGAGTTTGCGCAGTGGATGGCCAACGACTGCACCGTCTGCACCACGCTCGTCGACACCATCGTACCGGGCCGTATCCGCGACGCATCCGAGGCCGCCGCGGTGGCTGAGCGTCTGGGCTACGAGGATCCCTTCCTGGCCGTGCGCGAGCCCTTTCAGATGTGGGGCATCCAGGGTGACGAGTCGCTTGCCGAGAAGCTTCCCTTTGTGAAGGCTGGTCTTCCGGGTGTCTTTGTGACTCCCGACGTCACCCCGTACAAAAAGCGCAAGGTCCGCATCCTCAACGGTGCCCACACCGCCTTCGTTCCGGGTTCCTGGGTTGCCGGCTTTGATATCGTGCGCGACTGCATGCATGACGAGACCATTCGCGGCTTCATGAACACCATGCTCTACGACGAGGTCATTCCGACGCTTGCCGCCGACTTGGATGTCGAGGACTGCAAGGCCTTTGCCGCCGCCGTCGAAAACCGCTTCGACAACCCGTTTATTGATCATGCGCTGCTCTCCATCTGCCTCAACTCCACGGCTAAGTGGCGCGCTCGCGACCTGCCCACGCTCAAGGACTACGTTGCCGAGACCGGCAACCTGCCCAAGTGCCTGGCGACGAGCCTCGCTACGCTCATCTCCTTCTACACGCAGGAGCTCGTGTCCCGCGAGGGCGACGGCCTGCACCTGCGTCGCTCCGACGGCACCGAGTACACCGCTCAGGACGACGCCTTCGTGCTCGACTTCTACGCCGCCCATGCCGGCGCCGACGATGCCCAGCTGGTGCACGACGTGCTCACCAACGAGCAGATGTGGGGCGAGGACCTTACGCAGATCGCAGGTCTTGAGGAGTTTGTCGTCAGCGCGCTCGCTGTCGTGCGTGCCGAGGGCGCCAAGCAGGCCTTCGCCAACGCTCAGGCGTAAATTTCCGGCGCAGACGCGGGCGCGGGACGGCGTGCCCGCGTCTCGACTTCTGCTCAACCTGTAGGGTTAGGACCATTTGTAATGAATACTATCCAGATCAATCCGGCCGATAACGTGATCGTTGCGCTGTCGCCGCTTGCCAAGGGCACTGCCGTCGCGGTTCCCGGGGTGGGCGAGGTCGTGGCCGTGGAGGATATTCCGCAGGGCCATAAGATGGCGGTGCGCGCGATTGCCGCAGGGGAGGACGTCATCAAGTACGGCCTTCCTATCGGCCATGTGACGGGCGATGTCCAGCCCGGTCAGTGGCTCCACACGCACAATGTGAAGACCAACCTTTCGGGCGAGGTCGAGTACGCCTACAACCCCACGCATCCGGTCGTGGATCCCGTTGAGCCTGAGACCTTTATGGGCTTCCGCCGCGCCGACGGTCGTGCCGCGACGCGTAATGAGCTGTGGATCATCCCCACGGTCGGCTGTGTCAACGAAGTTGCCCGTGCCATGTGTGAGCAGGCCCAGGATCTGGTCGATGGCTCGCTGGAGGGTGTTTACTACTTCCCGCATCCCTTTGGCTGCTCGCAGACCGGCGCCGACCATGCCCAGACGCGTCGTCTGCTGGTGGCGCTCTCGCGTCATCCTAATGCGGCCGGCGTGCTGTTCCTGTCGCTCGGTTGCGAGAACTGCACACACCAGCAGGTGCTCGACGAGCTCGGTGACTTCGATCACGAGCGCGTTCGCTTTCTCACCTGCCAGGATGTAGCCGACGAGCAAATCGAGGGTCACAAGATTCTGGCCGAGCTGGCAGACCTGGCAAAGCAGTCCAAGCGCGAGCCCATTCCGGCCTCCGAGCTGGTCATTGGTCTTAAGTGTGGCGGCTCCGACGGTCTTTCGGGCATTACCGCCAACCCCACGATCGGTCGCGTGAGCGATATGGTCGTCGCCCGTGGCGGCACGTCGGTGCTTACCGAGGTGCCCGAGATGTTTGGCGCGGAGAGCATCCTGCTCGACCGTTGCGAGAATGAGCAGGTCTTTAACGCTGCCTCCGACATGCTCAATGGATTTAAGGACTACTTTATTAGCCACGGCGAGGTCGTTTATGAGAACCCGAGTCCCGGCAACAAGGACGGCGGTATTACCACGCTCGAGGACAAGAGCTGCGGCTGCGTGCAAAAGGGCGGATCTGCCCCCATCGTCGACGTGCTGCCGTATGCCGGCCAGGCAAATAAACACGGCCTGAACATGCTGTGCGGTCCGGGCAACGACATGGTATCCACCACGGCGTTGACGGCTGCCGGCTGCCACGTGATTCTGTTCTCGACCGGCCGCGGCACACCGTTTGGCGCGCCGGCGCCTACCCTCAAGGTGTTCACCAATCAGCGTTTGTGCGACCACAAGGCCAACTGGATGGACTTTAACGCTGGCGTGATTGCCACGGGTGAGCGTACGCTCGACGAGGCTGCCCACGATCTGTACCAGCTGGTGCTGGAGACGGCGAGCGGTAAGCTCACGAGTGCTGAGCGCCGTGGCTGTCACGAGATCAGTATCTGGAAGGACGGCGTCTGCTTGTAGCGGCAAGTGCGCCCAAGCATAGCGAGATGTCACCGGCCCCATCGGGAGTGTTCCCGGCGGGGCTTTTTCGTTTCGTGGTTAAGTGAATATGTTGGA
>CABSMZ010000069.1 GCA_902478875.1 uncultured Collinsella sp. | reverse complement strand
TCTCGTGGGCTCGGAGATGTGTATAAGAGACAGCCCCCACACCGACCATACCGAAACCGTAGCGGTCCTCGAACGCCGCTAATTCTCTGGCACAAGAAGGGGGGCGGCCCGCCCGGGCCGCCCCCCCCTTCGCTTGGTTTATAAACTCCGCTACATCCCCTTGCGCAGGTCGCACACGCCGGCTGCCGCCATCTCGCGCAGCAGCGTCTCGCGATCGCGCGTCACGATCAGATCCAACGGGAAGTGAATCTCGTCGAGCATCTTGCGAGCGTAATCGAGCTTACCAATTGCCATGCCAATGTGCGCATCGGTCGAAACGCCAATGCCCACGCCCAGCTCAGCGCAACGCTCGGCGATCTTGCGGCATACAGCCCAATGCTCAGTGTCGACACCGTGTTCAAGACTATGGTTGTTGATCTCGATAATCTTGTGCTTGGCCTTAGCCGCCAACAGCACCTCGTCGATATCGAACGGCACGCCCGAGCGACCCGCGTGGCCCAGCATGAACACCTTGGGGTGTTCCAAGGCATTGATATACATCTCGGTCGTTTGGGCCAGCGTCGCACCCTCAGCAATCTGCGGATTATGCACGCTTGCAACCAAATAATCCAAATTACGCGTAACCAAATCGAACAGCGAATGCTGACGGCTGTACGAATCGCCGGCAATATCGAGCGTGACAGGAGTGTCCTCGCCAAACAGGCTTCCGTCCAGCGAAACGATATCGGCCTCGGCACCACGCAGCACTAGCACGCCGCTCCAAATGCGCGGCCAGATATCCTGGTTGATAAAGAACTGGTAACTGCGCAGGTCATTGGGGCAAGCCGTAACCATAGAGCTCAGATGGTCGGCAGATCCGAGCACCTGCAGGCCACGCTCTGCCGCCCAGTACACATTCTCCTCAATGGTCGAATATGCATGCGCAGAGAACATCGTATGGGTATGAATGTCACAAGAAAGCAGGTAGGGCATCAGGTCTCCTTATCTGGCACGGCCGTCGCTTATATTCATTGTACGCATAGCCTTCGATAGTCGTAAAACCACTCCATCCCAAAGACACAACGTCCATGACAACGGGGTCCGGCTTAACACCAAACCCCGTTTCACGTAAAACATTGTAGGCAGAGCGCTTTACTTTTAACGATATTCGTCCGCCAACTGTTTCCAAGCGGGTAGCGAATTGATAATCGTTTCGTAACTCACGCAATAGCCCAGGCGGAACCAACCCGGCATACCAAAGCTGTCCGAGGGAACCGCAAGCAACTCATACTTCTTTGCACGCTCGCAAAACGCATTCGCATCGGGTTCCAGCGCCTTCACCCACAGGTAGAATGCACCATCCGGCTCAACATAGGTGTAGCCGTACTCCGCTAGTGCGTCGGTAAGCGCGGTGCGGTTGCGCGCATAGGCCTCGACATCGCTCGGCTCATCGATGCAATCGATGATTACGCGCTGGAAGAGTGCCGGTGCGCATACAAAACCTAGCGTACGGGCAGCACCCGCAACAGCCGGCATCAGACGGGCAGCCTGCGGATTGGTGTTGGGAACCAAGATCCACCCCACGCGCTCACCCGGCAGCGACAGCGACTTGGAATACGAGTAGCACACCACGGTGTTCTCGTAGATCGAGGGCACCCAAGGCACCTCGGCGCCGTACACGATCTCGCGGTACGGCTCATCCGAGATGAGCATAATCGGATTCTCGGGGTCGCGTTTGGCGTTGGCCTCGCGCAGAACATTGGCCAGTCGCGTCAGCGTGTCGCGCGTGTACACGGCACCGGTCGGATTGTTGGGCGAGTCGATGATGACGGCAGTCGTCTTATCGCTGATTGCCTTGAGCACGTTGTCCACGCTCAGCTGGAACGTGTCTTCATCGGCGAGTGCCTCAACACACGTGCAGCCGGCCTTCTCAATCCACACGCGATACTCCGGAAAGTACGGGGCGACAACAATAACCTCGTCGCCCGGGTTCGTAACAGCATTGAGCGTGCAGGTGAGCGAAGCCGCGGCACCCACCGTCATAAAGACGTCCTTGCCCTCATAGCTCGTGCCAAAGCGGCGGTTGAGCGATTCGGCGACGGCTGCTCGACATTGCGGCAGGCCCGGTGCGGGGGTGTAGCCGTGCAGCTGGTTACTCGGCAGCTCTAAGGCCTTCTTAATGGACTCCGCCACGGCAGCGGGCGCCGGAACACTCGGGTTGCCCAACGAAAAATCGAATACGTTCTCCGCACCGATCTGCGCCTTGCGCTCAAGCCCATAGCTAAAGATCTCGCGGATGATGGAGCTTTCCGCACCACGAGCATACATAGTTTCGTTGATCATCTGTTCCCCTTTCGCATAGGCGCTATTGTACGCTTTAGCCGAGCAAAGTGCCGCAGCAATGTTGATTGGGGACAGACTTAAATGCGTGAAAACGCTCATTTAAGTCTGTCCCCAATCAACAGACGGCCTCATATCGCTCAAAAGAAAAAGCCTCCGCAGGTCTCCCCGCGGAGGCTTTCGCCACAAAGACTATTTGTCGGTGTCGGCATCGGCATCGACGACGGCACGGTCATCGACGGCATCATCGGATGCGGCCTCGGCATCCTCCTGCATGGCCGCCTGCGCAAAGGCCGCGGCATCAGCCGCCAGCTCCTCCTCGCTCATACGAGGCGCGCGCTTCTTGGACGGCATGCCGGCCGCCTTGGCATTGCGCTCCTCCTTGGCTGCTAGGATATCGCCCTCGCGCTCAAGGTAGACATCCCACTCGTTGTCGAGCAGGGCATTCACGGCATCGCCCTCGACAGTCTCGCGCTCAAGCAGCACCTTCGCCATCAGATCGAGCTGATCGCGACGGGCATCCAAGATCTCGACCGCACGACGATGGGCCTCGCGCATGATGCGCTGAACCTCGATATCGATGCGGCGCGCCGTCTCCTCGGAGTAATCCTGGTGATCAGCGTAATCGCGGCCCAGGAATACCTGATGCTGCGCCTCACCAAACACCTGCGTTCCAAGCTCCTCGCTCATGCCCAGGCGCGTGACCATCTCGCGCGCCATCTTGGTCGCGCGCTCCAGATCGTTGCTCGCGCCCGACGTGATGTCGTCGCACATGAGCTCCTCGGCAACGCGACCGCCCAAGAACACGGCAAGCTCGTCGAGCATCTCGTTCTTGGTCTTGAGGAAGTGGTCCTCCTGCGGAAGCTGCAGCGTGTAGCCCAGGGCCTGACCGCGGCTGACGATCGAGATCTTGTGGACCGGATCGGAGTGCTCCAGGATATGGCCCACCAAAGCGTGACCGCTCTCGTGGTAGGCAATCGTGGTGCGCTCGGCCTCGGTCATCACGCGACCCTTGCGCTGCGGTCCGGCAATCACGCGCTCCATCGATTCCTCGACCTCGTCCATCGAGATCACGGAACGATGGCGGCGGGCAGCCAACAGTGCAGACTCATTGAGCAAGTTCGCCAGGTCGGCGCCGGTAAAGCCAACGGTCATCTGGGCGAGCTTCTCAAACTTAACGTCCTCGTCCATCGGCTTGTTCTCGGCATGCACGCGCAAGATCTGCTCGCGGCCCTTCACATCCGGACGGTCGACCGTAACCTGACGGTCAAAACGACCGGGACGCAGCAGCGCCGGATCCAGAATGTCGGGGCGGTTGGTGGCGGCGATCAGGATGACCGACTCGCTCTCCTCAAAACCGTCCATCTCGACCAGCAGCTGGTTGAGCGTCTGCTCGCGCTCGTCGTGACCGCCGCCCAAGCCGGCTCCGCGCTGACGTCCCACGGCATCGATCTCATCGATGAAGATGATCGACGGGGCCTGGGACTTGGCCTCCTTAAAGAGGTCACGCACACGGCTGGCGCCGACACCTACGAACATCTCGACAAAGTCGGAACCCGAGATGCTAAAGAACGGCACGCCCGCCTCGCCGGCAACGGCCTTGGCCAGCAGCGTTTTACCGGTGCCCGGAGGGCCAACCAGCAACACGCCACGCGGGATCTTGGCGCCCAGCTTGCGATAGCGATCCGGATCGCTCAAAAAGTCACGGGTCTCCTCGAGCTCCTCGACTGCCTCGTCCACTCCGGCAACGTCTTCAAACTTGACCTTGGGGCGTGTGGCCTCGTTGGTCTTGGCGTTGGTCTTGCCAAACTGCATGTTCCTGTTGTTGGCGCCCATCATCTGGCGCATAAAGTAGAACATGATGGCGATAAGGGCGATCGTCGGAAGCACACTCATTGCCAAGTCGCCCCAAAAATCGGGATCGTTGGTGTTGACGATGTACTTGGTATCGGGGTGCTCCGCCATGAGCTCGGCAAGCGAATCGGAGCCGACATAGGTCGAAGAGAAGCTCTTGAGCTCGCTCGTATCGCCCTTGTCCTTTTTTGTCTTCCAGTAATGACCCGTCACGCTTCCGTCTTGAACCGTATAGGTCAGATCTTCGACGCGATCCTGCTTGATGGCGCTGACCATCTCGCTCGTCGCGAGCTTAACGGTATTGCTGGAGCTGGCAAAGCCGGAACCCATATTAAAGAAGGCATAGCCCAGAAGCGCGCAAGCCAAAAGAAAATACAGCCAGCCCGTACGCGTGGGCTTCTTGCCTCCGGGCATCCCCGGGATCTTTGGGTCCCGGGGAGTCTGGGAATTGTTGTCGTTACGGTCGTCGGGCATCTTACGAATAAACCTCCGGTTTCAAAATGCCCAGATACGGAAGGTTGCGATAGCGCTCGGCATAGTCGAGGCCGTAGCCCACCACAAAGGCATCGGGGCAATGGGTTCCAACATACTTGGGCGTGATGGCCGAGACGCGGTCCTCAACGTCCTTCCACAGGAAGGCGGCGACCTCCAGAGAAGCGGGCTTGCGGCTCTCGAGGTTCTTCATCAGATACTTGAGCGTCAGACCCGAGTCCAGAATGTCCTCGACGATCAGCACGTCGCGACCGCGGATGTCGATATCCAGGTCCTTAATGATACGCACGATACCCGAGGACTTCACACCGTCGCCGTAGCTCGAAACAGCCATGAAATCGATGTTGGTCGGCAGCTCGATCTTACGCATCAGGTCGCCCATAAAGACCACGGCGCCGCGCAGGACCGCAATCAGCACCAGATCCTTACCCGCGTAGTCGCGCGTAATCTCCTCGCCCAGGCGAGAGACGATACCGTCGATATCCTCCTGCGTGAACAGAACCTTCTCGATATCCGGATGTTGAGAAGCCATGACAACCCTTTCTTGTGCTTATCGCCCACACACCGCCGTATGGACGCGAACTACACATTCTAGCAGCGCACGGGGTAAATTTACCAGCCCGTGCGCCATCAGCGCGGGAATACCGTCAACGTCGCACAGAATAGCAGGCGTGGGACGCTATTCCGCATCGACCACGCGGAGCAGATATGCCACGCGCGTTGCGGCCGTGCACTTAAAACGCTCGTCCGCGCGAACTCCGGCGACCCACACCACGGCACCCCCCGGCGCCGTCCTCACCATGGGCACGCCGGCGCGCTCGGAAACGGGAATGCGAGCCTCACCTAGCAAATCGGATACTTTCTTGCTTCGGCCACTCATCCCTAACGGGCACATCACGTCTCCCGGCGCGGGACCGTCCACCCACAGGCGCGCCAATCGCGCCTCGGCAGGGATCTCGCCACGCGAGCCCGCCAGGATCCGCTCACTATCGCTGTCGGCAAAACCCAGGGCAGCCGCGTCTACCAAAGCTGTCACTTCCCCGGCAGCCGCAAGCTCACGGGCGCGGCGCACGATATCGCATCCCGGCTCAACAGCCATCGGTTCTGTGACCAGCATACGTCCCCCGCCCAACGGCAAACGACCGGGTACGGTAACCCAGTCCGCGACCAGGCCCTCGCGAGCCGCCGGCGCCTTAAACGCCAGCATGCCAAACTCAATGCGTGCGTCAATCCCCGCCGGAAGCGTGACCGAGCCAGTGCCATCGGCAACGCAGGAAAGGACTCGCTCCACATGTCGCATCTCGGGACGAGCGTCCGGATCGATGCGCTTAATCGCCAGTCGCACGATGCGCCGCGCGATTACCACCTCGGCCGCAGCCAGGCGCCTGGCATCGAGCACCAACGCACCCGCTGCCTCTTTGCGCAAACAGCTTCGAAACGCCTGTGCCGAAAGCTGAGACAAAAACGCGTCCTCATCGCCTAAGATCTCGCAGGCGGCGCCAATCGTCTTGCACACGCTCGCGTTGCGCTGTGCCACCACTGGCATTACCCGATGGCGCACGTAGTTTCGCAGATACGAGATATCCTCATTGCTCTCGTCTTCACGCCACGGCTGACCATGTACCTGTAGATAGCCCACGAGCTCGCCATGAGTTAGGTCGAGCAAGGGACGCACCACGATATTCCTCCGGCGAGGAATGCTCGATAGGCCAGCGGGCCCAGAACCCTTAATCGCGTTCATCAAAAACGTTTCCGCGCGATCCGAAGACGTGTGCGCGGTGCAGATACGAGCCGCCGTTCGCGGTGCCCCCGTCTGGACGCAGAGCTCGCGGACATACCTCCGTGCCGCGGCATAGCGCACCTCGCGGGCCGCGGCCTCAATATTGCCCGACTCCCCATCAAAATAAGCGTGCTCCACGCACAGCGGTAAACCATATTTCGCACAGAGCTCACGCACAAAGGCCTCGTCGCCATCGGACGCTTTGCCGCGCAGATGATGGTTTACATGCAGCACGTGCAGTCGCTCGCGCGCGATGGGGGCAACACCGCGTCCGTCTTGGATATCCAGCTTTGATGTGCACGCCATAAGAAGCAGTGCCGTCGAGTCCGCGCCGCCTGATACCATGAGCACGACAGGAGCAGCCTGCTGTCTCGTCCGGGTCTCATCGACTGCCCCAGGCACGGCATGGTGTCCATAATGCTGAGATACCGTAGGCATTTGCTTCCTCCTCTATTCGTCCGCACCCATTGTATCCTTTGGAATCTTATGTCTCGTCTGCACCTTCATATCCTCGGCAGTGGCTCTAAAGGCAACTGCGCACTCATCGAGGGCCCGCAGGGGCTCATTATGGTCGATGACGGACTGTCTCGCCGCGAGACATTAAAGCGCATGGCAGAACTGGGACTCTCGACAGACAACGTCTCGGCTCTTCTCATTACTCATGAGCATAGCGATCACATCAAGGGCCTCGATGTCTGGTGCAAGCACTGGCACGGCCCCCTCTTTGCCAGCAGGGGCACTCTTTCGAACAAAGAAAATCTTTCGCATCTGCCTGTCGAGGAATTCGATCCCGGTGACACCCTATCCATTGCCGGCATCCACGTGCAAACCTACTCAACGTCACACGATGTCATCAATCCAGTCGGCTATCGATTTGACGCCCTCGATGATTCCATCGGCTTTGCCACCGACACCGGAGAGCTATCGAGCCAAGCCATGAACACCCTCAAAGATTGCCGAGTCCTCGCGCTCGAAAGCAACCACGATGTGGCCATGCTGCGCGAGGGAGAATATCCCCGCTTTCTTCAGGAGCGCATCCTGTCTGCAAGGGGACACCTCTCCAACGGCCAGGCCGCCGAAGCCGCGCGCGAACTTGTTACCGATCGCACCGAACAGCTCATTGCCATGCATATCAGCCAAGATAACAATCGTCCGAGCCTTACCGTCAAAAGCTATGCCAAAGCTCTGGCCGCAACCCTGGATGACGAGGTCGGCAGCTCCGCAACCCTTCTCCAAGGATCGCGAAAGCTCTCGATACGCCCTGCGAGTCAGTATCAACCGGCAACCATTGTATAGACTGTCCTAGACAGCAAAAGGGGCCGAGAATCGCTTCCCAGCCCCTTTTGCTGTCTTTTAATAGCGCAGAACACCAACGAAGTTAGTCGATGGAGATCTTCGTAACGTTCTTCTTCTCGACGATCTTGGGAACCGTAACGGTCAGGATGCCGTCAGCGTACTTAGCCGAGAGGCCCTCGCTCGAAGCGTCCTTAAGATACACGCCACGCGTCGCGCTGTACGAGCTGAACTCCTTCTGCAGGAAGTTCTTGCCCTCGTTCTCCTCGTCTTCCTCGACATTCACGCTAATGGACAGACGGCCCTCGTTAAGCTCGACATCGATATCGTCCTTGGCGACGCCGGTCAGATAAGCCTTGACCTCATAGCCATCGCCCTTATCCTCAACGTCAACGGGGAACGCCTTAGAGGCAATCGAGCTGTTCGCTAGGTCGCTCATATCATCAAACAGATCGAACAGCGAGCTTGCAGAGGGACGAACGCCAAAAACCGAACGATAAGGAACCATGCTTGCCATGTTTACCACTCCTTTATAGGACTGCCGAGTCATCTTCCAGGTGACTGGGACTTCTTTTGACGCTCTTATATATGCCCACCCAGTGCTCATATATACATCGACTATAAAGTTTTTTGAGTCCAGTACTATAAGCATATCTAAGTGTGTATGACTCAGGTTTTAGTAAGGTTAAGGTTCTTTGAACCAGAGCTTAAATAACGAGTATATTCGCAGCTACAAATAACAGGGGGCTTACAATGAGCGCGTACACGTTGTTGGTAACGAGCTAAAGGGCATCATGGACGACCAAAACCAGAACAAAATGTTTATGCCGACGCAGGGGGAAGATACTTCCACGCAGCCGCCACGGTTCCATCGCCCCCACATCTCGCAAGAGCCCATTAATGATCCGGAGCCCGAGTATGTGACGAGAAATCGATATCAAACACTCGAGGATGCCCAAACGGGACGTAAACATATGGGCGTCGCCTCAGGAGACCCTGCATATCTGAAAGACGCACCATTATCTAAAAACAGCGCAGCTAGTGATGAGCCACTGAAAGCATCCGCCGCTCATCAACAAAGAGGTCCTCGACCAAAGCAAACCTTGACGCATTCGGCTCGCTATCTCGAAACGCCAAAACAGGGAAAATCAATCTTCGTTTCATCAAGTAAACGACGCAAGCAGCATCGACTGACAATCCTGCTTTTGATCATTGCAGCCATAGCAGTTGCCCTTGTTATTCGTTTTATATTCTTTAAATAAAAGCTCAATACCAAAAAGAATTAAATCGTCTGGCGTAAATGAGTCATTTATGCCCGGTAAACGCAAAAAAGGGGGAGGCCGCGAGGCCTCCCCCTTCTCAGTTCAAGCGTACGGCTCGGT
>CABSMZ010000068.1 GCA_902478875.1 uncultured Collinsella sp. | reverse complement strand
GATGAGCAATCCGCCGCCGGTAAGGCGCCGGTGGGCGTGGCGCGCCGTGCCAAGCGGTGTGGCAAACCGGTGATCGCTGTCGTGGGCGGTCGCGCTGACAACCTGGATGGGGTGTGTGAGCGGGGTATTGACTTGGTTTTGCCGATTTGCCGCAAACCCATGGACCTGGAGCAAGCGCTTAATCCGCAGGAAGCCACCACCAACCTTATCTGCGCTGGCGAAGCAGCCGCTCGATCCTACGACCTTGGCCGTATCTAAAACCTATCTCTTTATAAGTTGCGGTGGATTAGTTCCTGTTTGGCGGCTCAGACAGCAAAAACAGGAACTATTCCACCGCAACTTCGAGAATGGCCATTCGAGGTTGGCTGCCTTGGGTCTTTGGTCGGACCGTTTGCCACGAAATGCGGCCATCTACTACGTTAAACCGGCCACCCTCGACCATCCCGGAATTTGCAAAAACAAAACCGCAGGTAGAAAGCTTGCCGATTTTCGAAAAAGCCGGCTATGGTTGACCCTTGCGGCCTAAACGTAGTAGATAGGTCCTTTCTGTGGTGCGGCACCAAGCCGGTCATTTTGGGATGGGACTATTTTGACTACTCATTGGCTGCTCTGGCAATCGGGCTGCAAAAGTAGTCAAAAAAGCTCCGTCCCAAATTAGCTACCTTGCTCTGGCGGGCGGGAGCAGGTAAGATATACCGAGCGCCTAGCGCGTTCGATGGGTTCGGATGACGACATGTTCCGAATCTGGTCAGGTCCGGAAGGAAGCAGCCATAAGGAGCCTCTGTCGGGCATCCGAATCCATCGAGCGCACGGGCGCTTTTTGGTGCCGGGCCACTTCGTCCAAAAATCACCCGTAGAGGGCGCATTAATCTGAATTAAATCTATCCCTGTCGTTATGCTGTTCGCTGGTGTTGCCTGGGCATCGGTGTCTATGCGGTTCAAGGGATGGCGGCATTGCCATCTGTTTTTACAAGTAAAGAGGCCCGTTTCCCCGGTTTGGTTGGGGAAACGGGCCTCTTTTGTTTCTGGTTTCGTGATTGGCGAAGGCAGAATGCTCTGGCGGCTATTTTGAGTTCTTGAGGCGGCGTGCGGCTGTGGTGGCTATTCCGAGGCCTGCGGCGGCGATTCCTGCTAGTGCGATTGCGCTTGGCGTTGTGTCGCCTGTGTTTGCGAGCTTGCCGGCGGTCGTATTCGCTTGCTTGCTGTTGCTTGTGTTCGCTTGCTTGGCGGAGCTCGGTGCGGCGTCTTTGCCGGTCACGGGCGAGCTGGCGGGCTGTGCCGTCTCGGCCGGTTGCGCCGAGCCGGAGGGAGGCGTTGTCTCGGTGGGTTTCGTTATCTCGGGCGAGGTGGCCGTATCTGCTGCGGCTTTTGCCTCTTCGTATGCCTTGCAGGCGTCGTCATAGGCCGCTTGCGCCTTTTTCAAATTATCGAGGAGCGCATCTCGCTTGGCTGTTTCTCCGTCGAGGTGGGTTTTATTAAACTCTACTTCGCTTTCTAAGAAATAAATCAGGCTTTTCTGACTTTCGAGGAGCATTCGGCAGTGCTCAAGCTTATCTTCACAGCGAGATTCTTGCTCTTGTGCATCCATGATCGCCAGTTCCAACTGCCATCTAGTTTCGTAATCCGTGTGGGGGATTTTATTTAATTCTGCCTCAAGGTCTCTTGTTCGGTTGTGGGCCTTATCGCATTCGGATTGGGCTGCATCGATGTCCGCTTGCATGGTAGGAAGGGATTCCTTATATATGGCAGCTCGCGCCAAATTAGTGTCGTAGTTCTTTTGAAAAATGGCAATTTTAGTATCGATTTCCGCAATTTTCTCGGGACTTGCGGCGTTTTTTGCGGCCTCGAGGTTTTTGAGCGCTTCCTGCATGGCTGCATACGCTTTTTCTTTTGCGGCGGCCGCGTCTTCTGTCTGCGGGGCGCCCGAATTGCCGTTGGCGGCGCTCGTCTGCGAAACGGCCGCACCGGTGGGGGCGCTGGTTTCTGCAGCGATCGCCGTTACGGGGGCGATACCCGCGACAAGTGCCGCGGAAAGGGCGATGCCCACAGTTGCTCGTCTTGCTCTTCTTGCGAGAATGTCGTTCATCTCGGCACCTCATTTCAAGGGTCGGCGACTAACTTGGTAGCACTAATGTAAATATACCATGCTAGTTGACCCGACACTGGCTGGGTGTGCGCGTATACCCCTCTGAAAACCGAATCCCATTAGAAATGACGAGTTGTTTACGCTTCTTTTGGGTTCACCGTACTATCATGATTCGAATTGAGTGTGAATGATGATAGGGAGCGCCTATACATGATTGAGCTGCTCAGGCGTTTTGGTGGTAAGTTTCGCCGGTATATGGTGATCGGCCCAGCGTGCAAGCTGATCGAAGTGATTTTTGACCTGCTGACGCCGTTGGTGATTGCCCAGATGATCGATAAGGGTATTGGCGCACACGATGTCAACGCCGTCGTCCACTACGGTATGCTGCTTGGCGCCATGGCCGTGATCGGCATCTCGTTTACGCTCGTCTGCCAAAAGATGGCGGCGCTCACCTCGCAGGGCATGGGCACCGACATTCGCGGCGCGCTCTACGAGCACATCAACAAACTGAGCTATACCGAACTCGACCGCTTTGGCACGCCGTCGCTCATCACGCGTATCACCAACGATGTCAACCAGGTGCAGCTTGCCGTGGCGCTGGGCGTGCGCATGCTCATCCGCTGGCCCTTCTTGGCGGTGGGCTCTATGTGCGCGGCCCTTGCCATCGACCTTAAGCTCGGCATCATCTTTTTGATCTGCACGCCCGCTATCGGCCTGGTGTTTTGGTTTGTCATGGCGCGCTGCATCCCGTACTACAAGCAGCTGCAGGCAAAGCTCGACCGCATCGCGCTCATTTGCCGTGAGGGTCTTTCGGGCGCCCGTGTGGTCCGTGCGTTTGTGCGCGAAGACCACGAGCGCGAGCGCTTTGCCCAGGCTGCCGATGACCAGGCCAGTACTGCCATCGCGGTGGGCAAGCTCTCGTCGATCCTTAACCCCGTCACGTTTTTGGTGATGAACCTGGGTGTGTGCGCCATCCTGTGGGTGGGCGGCATCCAGGTCAACGTGGGCGAACTCACGCAGGGCCAGGTCATGGCGTTTGTGAACTACATGACGCAGACGCTCACCTCTATCGTGTACGTCGCCAACCTGGTCGTGGTCTTTACCAAGGCGAGCGCCAGCGCGTTGCGTATCAACGAGGTACTCAACTGCGAGCCGAGCATCACCGATGAGGGCAACGAGCCGGTCGCACTGACCGAGCCGAGCGAACTGGCGGGCGGCGCTGCTCCAGTTCCCGCGCTGAGCTTGAGCCATGCGAGCTTCTCGTTTGGCGCCGGCGCGGCAAATGCCGTGAGCGATGTGACTCTGGAACTGCCGCTGGGCAAAACGCTCGGCATTATCGGTGGCACGGGCAGCGGTAAGTCGACCCTCGTTTCGCTTATCCCGCGCCTGTACGATGCGGGCGTGGGCAGCGTGTACGTGATGGGCTCCGACGTGCGCGCCTGGCAGCTCGACCAGCTGCGCCACGTGGTCGCGACCGTTCCGCAGCGTGCGTCGCTGGTGAGCGGCACTATCCGCAGCAACCTGACCTGGCGTGACGAGTCGGCGACCGACGAGGAGCTCTGGGCAGCGCTCGATATGGCGCAGGCGAGCGAGTTCGTGCGCAACAAGCCGAAGGGGCTCGACGCCCCGGTCGAGGCGGGCGGTAAGAACTTTAGCGGTGGCCAGCGCCAGCGTCTGACCATCGCGCGCGCCCTAGTGGGCTCGCCACAGGTTTTGATCATGGACGACTCCGCCTCGGCGCTCGACTTTAAGACCGACGCGGCGCTTCGCCATGCCATTCGCGAGCGCAGTGTGCGCGGTGCCGCCAAGGGCGGGCTGCCGCTCACGACCGTCATCGTAAGCCAGCGCGTCTCGACCGTGCGCGATGCCGACATGATCTGCGTACTCGACCACGGCTCGGTTGCGGGTCTGGGCACGCATGACGAGCTGTACGCGACCTGCCAGCTCTATCGCGAGATTTGCCAGTCGCAGCTGCGCCGCGAGGAGCTCGAGGGCCAGCAGGGGAGTGCGGCGCCCGCGTCCACCCCAGGCGCCCCGACCGCCCCCGCATCTGTCTGCGCAAAGGAGGGCTGCTAAATGAATCCGTACACTTCCTCCGGTTCGGTCGCCACGATGACGGCCAACGTGTCCGGTAACGATAGCCTCAACGACCTGGGCGACGGTCCGCGCCAGCCCGGCGACCCCGAGCGCTATCCCGTGGGTGCGGTGACTCGCCGTCTGATGGGCTACGTTCGTCCGCATCGCATTTCGTTTGTTGCGTCGTTTGTGAGTGCCGCCATCTCCGTGATTCTGCAGCTCTACACGCCTATCCTTATCGGCGAGGGCATCGACCTGATCGTCGCCGCCGGGCAGGTGGACTTCGACGCGCTGCTGCCGCTCGTTACCAAACTCGCGCTCGTCGTGGTAGGTGCCGCGGCCTTCCAGTGGCTGCAGGGCTACTGCGTCAACCGCCTGTCCTACGAAACGGTGCGCGACATGCGCGTGGAGGCGAGCGATAAGCTCAGCCGCATGCCGCTCAGCTTTATCGACAGCCATGCCCACGGCGACCTTATGAGCCGCGTGGTCAACGACGTCGACCAGGTGGGCGACGGTCTGCTGCAGGGCTTCACGCAGCTCTTCACCGGTGTTATTACCATCGTGGGCACGCTCGCGTTTATGCTTTCCATCAACCTGACCATGACGCTCGTGGTGGTACTCGTCACGCCGCTTTCCATTTTTGCAGCCGGTGCTATCGCCAAGCTCTCCAACAAAAGCTTTACGGCACAGCAGCGTATTCAAGGGCAGCTCGGTGGCCATATCGAGGAGTATGTGGGCGAGCAAAAACTGGTGGATGCGTTTGCCTACGGCCCGAACGCCCAAGCGCGCTTCGACGCCCTCAACGCCGAGCTCTATACGGCAGGTGAACGCGCACAGTTTATGGGCTCGCTTTCCAACCCCGGTACGCGCTTTATCAACAACATCATCTATGCCGTGGTCGCCGTGATTGGCTGCGTGGGCGTGATCACGGGCGTGCCCGCTGCGCTCACGGTGGGCGGCGTGCAGATTTTCCTGTCCTATGCCAACCAGTACACCAAGCCGTTCAACGAGGTCACCAACGTCATTACGCAGATTCAGACGGCGTATGCCTCGGCGCGCCGCATGTTTGCGCTGCTCGATGCGCGCGAGCAGGAGCCCGATGCGGCGGATGCCGTGGAACTTGCCGCCCCGCAGGGTGAGGTGACCTTTGAGCATGTGGACTTTAGCTACGTGCCCGACCGCAAGCTGCTGCAGGATATCTGCATCGAGGCCAAGCCCGGCATGCGCTTTGCCCTCGTTGGCCCTACGGGCTGCGGCAAGACGACGCTCATCAATTTGCTGCTGCGATTCTACGATATCGATGCCGGTCGCATCGCAGTCGATGGCCGGTCTTCGCGTGGCTACACGCGCGCAAGCCTGCGCCGCGCCTTTGGCATGGTGCTGCAAGATACCTGGTTGTTCGAGGGCACCGTGGCCGAAAACATCGCCTACGGCTGTCCCGACGCTACGCGCGAGCAGGTTATCGAAGCTGCCAAGCACGCGCACGCGCACAAGTTTATCGTGCAGCTGCCAGGCGGCTACGATACGGTCATCGGCGAGGACGGCGGCACGTTTAGCCAGGGCCAAAAGCAGCTGCTGTGCATTGCGCGCGTCATGCTCACCGACCCGGCTATCTTGCTGCTGGACGAGGCAACGTCGAGTATCGACACGCGCACCGAGCTGCAGGTGCAGGCGGCATTCGACGAGCTCATGGCCGGTCGCACAAGCTTTGTGGTGGCGCACCGCCTGTCGACGATCCGCAACGCCGACTGCATTCTGGTTATGCGCGACGGCCAGATTATCGAGCGTGGCACGCACGACGAGCTGCTGGCGGCAGATGGCTTCTACGCCGAACTCTACCGCAGCCAGTTTGCCCAGTGAGCAAGCCCGTGGGGCAAATTAATCAATCGACAGACGGTGGTTTACATCTGTCACGTTAGTACTAAGATATTCATCTAATAAATTGCAATAGTGGCTTTAGTTTTGGGGGAAACGAGGCAACGTGACTATGACGTGCTCTTTGGTGGTTAACAGCAAGAGCGGTAATACCAGGATGGTTTCGGGCGCGATCAAGCGCGCTCTGCAGGCTGCGGGCGTTGAATTTGTTCATGCCGCGGCGTTGAGCGACGATGCGGATGCAGATCAGGTTGCGCTCGAGGCGCAGGGCGCCTGCGCGGCCGACACGGTGCTCGTCGGTTTTTGGTGCGACAAGGGCGCGTGCACGCCTTCGGTCGCGGCGTTGCTCTCCGCTTTGCACGGCAAGCGCGTCTTCCTGTTTGGCACCTGCGGTTTTGGCGCCGACCAGAGCTATTACCAGCAGATTATTGATCGCGTAACTTCTAATTTGGCTGGGGATGCCGAGCTTGCGGGCTGGGCGATGTGCCAGGGCAAGATGGGCCCCGCGGTCAAGCAGCGCTACGAGGCCATGCTCGAGCAAGATCCCGACAATGTCCGCTTTAAGATGCTGCTCGATAACTGGGTCGCCGCAAAGGATCACCCCACCAAGGAAGATCTGGACAACATGGCTGCAGCCGCCAAAAAGGCCGTGCTGGGCGAGTAACTTCGCTGTTCGCGGTGCTTCGTGCAAAACAATACAAATGTGAAAGCCTCGAAATTCTCGAGGCTTTTTTCTTGGCACTTGTGGGCGCAACCGCTGCAAGCGTTTGGGGCGACATTTTCCATCACCCCGATGACGAGGCCGTCCTGGATGACACGCTCTCATGCGTTCGCTGGATGTATTCAGAGTGGGGCGGACTTTCCGGATGGATGGGGTTTCGGAAAGCCCGTCCCAGAATTTGCCTTTGGAGTGGGACGCAGTTTCCCAACGGGGCCGTAAGCGGAAACCGCATCCCACTCCGGACGTGAATTCTGGGACACGGTTTCCGGATGCAAAAAGACCACATGGCGTGGCCTTCAACTTATATATGTTCAGCAGGTGTCCCCATGACAAGCCGCGCTTCAACACCGAAGCGTCTGCCCGGCGACGCGGAATGTAAGGTTCATCGCGAGTTCCGCACGAGCCGGAGAGCACTTAATGTGCTCTCCGTGCGAGCAGGACTGTCCGAGCAGGGAACCTTACGTTCCGCGCCGCCGGGCAGACGAACCAGTTATGAGTGACCCGCTACTTGATCTTGGTCGTACCCGGTGCCAGGTTGGCCTCGGTCTCGTTGGCCTCGGTCTGGAAGTGCTCGGTGTACACGTTCTTGCCGTCGCGGAACATCTCGTAGTACTGCATCTTGGCGTAATCCTCGCGCGCCTTGGTTGCGGCTGCGGCAGCGGCGTCGTCACCGGTGACGTTGGAGGAGAGTGCCCAGCGCAGGCTGGAGTCCTCGTAGCCCACGGAGTTGATAGCGGGCAGCGACTTGCGAAGCGTCATGTGCGCCTTCTGATAGTCGGTCAGCGGGGCACCGATCAGCTGCATAAGCTGGGTGGACAGGTAGTTGGTGGACAGGTCGTCGACCTCGCTCGTCTGGTCGCAGCCGGCAACGTCGTAGTTGGCCCAGATGATGTAGTCGGTCTGCCACAGGCGCTCCTGATGCGTGGCGTCGTCTTCGCCGGTAAACCACTTATCGTTGAACTTGGACGGGAAGAACGGCTGATGATCGCCCCAGAACACCACGACTACCTTGCGGTCGAGCTTGCTCAAGGCGTTGAGGAAGTAGCGCAGCGCCTGGTCGGACTGCTCGATGCACGAGACATACTCGTCGACATCGGAGAGCGTGCCGTCCTCGACGGTTTTGGCGTCCAGATCGGTCGTGTCGATATTCAGGTGCATCTGCTTGTCGACCGGCAGCAGGCCCGTATCGTAGCCCGAGTGGTTCTGCATGGTCACGTCGAAGATAAACTGCGGATCGGCGTTCTGGTCGAGCAGCTCAAGAATCTTGTCGTAGGTAGCCTGGTCGGTCACCATGCCGCGCAGGGTGTCGGCTCCCTGGAAATCGTTGATAGACAGGAACTGGTCAAAGCCAAAGTCCTTGTAGACGTTCTCGCGGTTCCAGTTGGTCGCGTGGTTGGGGTGCATGGCCGTGGTGGAATAGCCGAGCGATTTGAACTGCTCTGCCAGATTACCGGTCGTTTCCATGTTGTAGATGGTGTAGGGGTACGCGCCCGAGCCCAGGTTGGCCATGGAGTTGCCGGTCATAAACTCAAACTCGGTATTGGCGGTGCCGCCGCCGTAGGCGCTCACGTAGAGCTTGCCGCGGCTGAGGCAGTTGGACAGGCTCTTAAAGTACTGCGGACCCTCGTAGCCGGCGCGCATGTTCTGGTAGATCGACAGGTCGGAGAACGTCTCGTTCATGATGGCGATGACCGTGGGCTTCTCGCTATCGAACTGCTCCTTTGCGGCGGCGCGCTCGTCGCTCTTGGCCGCGTCGGACTTGTCGTAGGCCTTGGCGTACTTTTTGAGCGTGGCCTTGGCATCGTCGACGGAGTAGTCGGCGGGTTTGGGCGGCTTGATGGACTGCGCTGCGCTAATGAAAGCGGGCAGGTAGCCCTCGCGCCAGTAGCTCTCGAGCGGGCGCCAGGTGTAGACGGTGATGCCGAGGGTGTTGTAGTAGTCGATGAGCGTGACGTGTGCGGTCACACCGCCCAGGCACAGCACGGCGACGAGCAGGTTGGTGAGCAGCATGCGCTTGGCGTTGGCGGCGCCCTTCTGACGGTGCGGTGCCACCAGGCCGGCGTACTCGCACAGCAGTATGGCGATGGCGGTAAAGCCCATGGACAGCACGCAGAACAGTGAGATCGAGAAGGTGTAGCCGGTGCCGGCGACCGCGGCGGCGGTGGAGATGGCCGAAAGGTCGCCCGGCTGGATGGGCATGGATTTAAACGTGATGACGAAGAGCTCGGCAATGCCCAGGACAAAGAGGGCAAAGGCCAGGACCGCGGGAGCTGCGCCGTGGCGCTGGAACAGGAAGAACAGGCCGGTCATGAGCGTGGTGATGATGGCCCACTCGAGCAGGATGCACAGGGGGTAGACCCAGGTAAAGTCGTGGTTGGACGATACCTCCATGCCTAGCAGCGCAAAGACGCCGGCGAGCAGCAGGCACAGCACGGCGGCGACGAGTGGCTTGCCCACAAAG
>CABSMZ010000067.1 GCA_902478875.1 uncultured Collinsella sp. | reverse complement strand
CTCCGTCGTCGGCAGCGTCAGATGTGTATAAGAGACAGCGTTATCCTTGGCTTGTTTGCGGTGGTTTGCGTGTTGCTGGCCGTGGTCCCGAGCCGCTCCAAGCGCGTCGGCAGCCGCTTCTTTGCATTTGTTGAGGAGCGCGCCGATACCACGTCGCAGACCTTCGTGCGCCTGACGGTGCTCATCCTGGTCACGCTCGTGGCGTTCTCGGCTGTCTTTGATCTCGACATCGTGTTGGGTTCTTTTGCCGCCGGCTTTGTCCTGCGCTATATCATCCCCGAGGGCAACCATACGCTCGAGACCAAGCTCGACGGTCTGGCCTACGGTTTTTTGATTCCGGTGTTCTTTACCGTATCGGGCGCAAAGATCGATCTGACGGCCGTGGCGTCGCGCCCGGGTCTGCTCGTGGGCTTTATCGTGGCGTTGTTGATTATTCGTGCCGTGCCCATTCTTATTTCCATGAGCATTTGTCCTGCGACGCGCGATGTGTCGGCGTATGGTCGCATTACCGTGGCCCTGTACTGCACCACGGCGCTGCCGATCATCGTTGCCGTTACGAGCGTTGCCGTCAACGCGGGCGCGCTGTCGCAAGATATTGCGTCGGTCATGGTTGCCGCCGGTGCCATCACGGTGTTCTTGATGCCATTGCTCGCGCAGCTCTTCTACCGCGTGGTGGATGCCGCACCGGTCGCCGCCGTGGCAGAGGTTGCCGAGCATCCATCCGATGCGCTCGACATCTTGCGCGCCCACCACGACCTAGCGAGCTTGCTCGCGCGCGAGCATGAGCTACTGACTTCGCATGGCCATGGTCGCGTATTCGAGGGCCTGCCTACGCTCGATACGATTGCCGAGCGTCTTTCCGCCGAGGCAGCGAGCGGCCACATCGATGCCCGCATCGTGGACGCGGCGCACCTGCTTGCCGATAAGACCTATGGAGACGAGGTCGACCCGTCCGAGCTGACTCCGCGTGAGCGCCGCCGCCTGGAGCGCGCCAAGCTCGCTGTGCGCGAATACCGCCGCCGCATGCTGGAGCTCTATGCGCGCGAAGAAGCCGAAGACGACGACGGTAAGTAGTCGATACTTTCTCGGGGAAGCCGCGTCCCGCTTTGAAGGCTCGGAACGGGATGTGGTTTCCGAAACGGGGGCCGTTGGGAAGCTGTGTCCCGGAATGGGCGCTCAGAGTGGGATGCAGTTTCCGCGAGAGGCTCGTTAGGGAAAGCGCATCCCATTCTGAGCCGGAATTATGGGACGCAGTTTCCTTTTCGAATAGAAGGAGGTGCGCTGCCTGCGGTTGATGCAGACAGCGTGCCTTCTTGCATAAAGCTCTGCTGAGGTTTGAAATTAGCTCGCTATGTAAAAAAGAACCCTTAATTCCCAATACTTCAAATTCTGAAATTAGACAATGCATTTCTTGAGTCTTAATTGCAAATATCGGATATATTCGAAATAATGAAAGACGATTAAGCTATTTGATTTCAAAGGAGCGATGAAGCGATGGCGTACAAGACGCTCGAAAAACTCTTTTATGCAGATCCAAGCTCCGATCGTTATGCTTGCCATGACGAGCTGCTGCGCGAGCGCCTTACTGCCGACGGCACGGTGCGGACTGGAATTCACCTTGAGCATGGTGAACTGTTCGCTTGTGTTCCTTTGAACCTGTCCGTTGCTAGCGAGCGGATCCTCAGAAAAGAGCGAAAGATTTCCAACCTGTGGAACAGCTTGCCTTATGTGGCTTTGGGGGCCTCGATTCGTTCGCTGGTGCTTGAGGAGGTTGTTTTCAGCAACGAGATGGAGGGTGTGCACAGCACGCGGCGCCAGATTGAAGCGGCGCTGGAGTCTGCGGAGGATGCTGCGGCCGAACTTTGCGGTGCCGCCGAAAAGGAGCACACTCCTTTTATTGAATTCGCTCGCCTCTACCTTCAGCTGGTGGATGGTTCAAGTCGTCCCGGCAAACCCGAGGATATTCGCGAGATTTTCGATGCCGTCACTAAGGGCGTGCTTGACCCGAAGGACCGTCCGGATGGCAAGATGTTCCGTTTGGGTCCCGTTGTGATTGAGAACAGTCGGGGCAAGATTCTCCATCAGGGTGTTTCCTCGGAGCCCGAAATCATTGACCTCCTTGGCAAGATGATAGAGTTGGGCAATCGCGAAGATGTCCCAAGCCTCTATGCAGCCTCAATCTGCCATTTTCTCTTTGAGTATATTCACCCCTTCTATGACGGTAACGGGAGAACGGGGAGGTATCTTCTCGCGTTGAGCCTGAACGAGACGTTGTCGCAGCCTACGGTGTTGTCGCTCTCTAGGACGATTGCTGAGAATAAAACCGCATATTACAAGGCGTTTGACGTGGTGGAGAGGCCCCTTAACGGTAGCGAGGCTACTCCGTTTGTTGCAATGATGCTTGATTTGGTCGAGCAAGCGCAAGATGCCGTTCTGAGCGATTTGGCCGAAAAGCGCGTACAACTCGATGATCTCAAGCGGGCGATCGATGAACTCGACGATACGTTTACCGAAAGGGCAAAAGATATTCTGTTTTATGCGGCACAGATGCATATCTTCGGTGCCTTTGGTGAATCTACGCTTGATGGTGTGTCGGGCTATCTCGATGTGACAAAGCCGACAGCGAGTAGGTCATTGTCGAGCCTAATCGCTGCCGGATATTTAGAAAAGGTGTCCGCAAGGCCGCTCGTGTGCAAGATGACGGTGGCGGGACTTAATCTGCTCGGGCTAGAGTGAACATCGGTTATCAGACAAATGAACACTCCGAGCGTTTGCCCGCCATTCCTCCATGGTGTGAAATCGCTCTTATCCCATTGAGGCGCCTTTGAGGTCGCCAATGGACTGTTGCGGCAAGCGGTGAAAGCTATGATTCAATTTCGTTCGACACGTACGCCATGAGTTCATCGTCTAAGGCCTTCAAAGAGTCTTTGATTTCCCGCCTGCGCGCGCGGGCCTGTTCTATTTTTGTGTCACATTCTCGTTTCGCTTTGAATTCGAATGGACTGAAGAAAGAACGTCTGCTCTTAAGCTCTCGAAGTTCGTTCCCCAAACGGTCAAATTCATCTTCGAGCGCTTGTTTTTGCGACTTTTTAACAGGATTATCTAACCAATATTTGGCTTGGAGCTCTGCTTCTTTTTCAGCGCGCTCACGTTCCTTCTTCTTCTCGGGGTCGTATTCGTCACGCTTTGCCATGTCCTTTTCTAACTGTTCTCTCCGAAGCTGCTTTGCCTCATCGCTAAGGAAAAAGCCGTCGTTTGTTATTTGTTCGCTGGAGTGTCCGTAGTATCCGTAGTATCGGCGATTTGTTCGAACTTTGATACATAGCTCCTCGAGACTGCACAATATGCCCCAGCATCTTAAGAGCATCTCGTCTGTGGCAGTACCTTGTTTAGTGACTTTATTGTCAAAGAGGTCGATAGCTAAGCGAGCCGCTTTTATGCAACTATCGTACGCATCTATGCATAGATCAAAAGCTTCTTTTTCGTTGTCATAGTCGAAATCATCTGTCGCGTAGTAATCAAATACACGGACCTTGTTCCACCGTTCCGACCATGTGGAGCAGCCGTTGACCGCAGACTTTAGGATCGTGATTGCAGCATTGTAATACATTGATGAAATGTTGCGCGCTGCAAGACCGGAAAGGTCTTCGGTAAGGGCGCCGAGGAGATCTTCGATATTCTCGGGTATCTTGGCACTCTCCCCCTGCTCTTTGCTGAGCCTCTTTACGGCAGCCGTTTGTAATTCGCACGCGGCCTCTATATTTTTCCATTGGAGTTCACGCGACTGTAGGTGACGAATGAGCCCCGATTGAATTAACTCTAGATTCTTCGCATTCGGTAGATTTGCAAGTTCCTGGCAGAAATAGTCTATCTCAGAGTTTGCGATAGCTCGCAAATGCTCAATGAAACCTATCGCTATGTTTAGCGCGGTGTTTATCTCATCAAAATCTGATGGGGCTCGATTTAGCTGCTTTAGCATATTAATGCATGCTGCATTTGATTCCGACAAGCGATCGTTGTCAAACGTGAGCTGCCAGTCTATCGCTTTTGCCTTTATTGACCATGCCTCGGCGTTCTTAAGATCAATCTCGAGGGCCATGGAGGCATATTTCTCAGCATCAGCGTTGTTACCGGCTTTTTGAGCGGTTCTGGCCAAGGCGAGATATCGATCGACATCTTCAGTGCGGTCTGTTTTCACTGTGCCTTCGACTTGGACAACACCTTCGACCATCATTTTCTTTGCGGTTTCAAGCGTATATTTCATTCCACAGCTTTGACAGACGAAAAAGTCTCCATCCTTGATAATCTCTGTGCTACCGCAGAGCTCGCATTGTAGCGCTTTCATTTCGATTGCTCCATTTCATACCCCTTGCTGTTCATTTCCCGTATTAGTTTCTGCTTTATCTCAAAAACGTCTTCCTTGTAAGGGAGATATAAGATGCCGTTTATATCGGACGGTTTTTCTATTGGTGGGTCGGCTTCTTTGAGAAGGATCGCGGTCCTAGACCTGCCGAATTTCATCAGTAGCATCCCAAGCTCCAAAACTACGTTCTGGCGAGCTCTTGGCTGCGGTCGATCCTGTTTATTCTTTGGATAGCCTATATCGTCCGGGGTCATAAGTACTATCCCGAAATTAGCGCAAGGGATGTATTCCATTAGTTGTTCGATTACTGTTCGGCCCCCTATAGGCTGATTATCGAGAAAAATAGGCTCGAGATTTAACTCTTCGAGAAGACGTTGGAGTTGGTTTCGTGCGGTTTTATCGTGGCCGTAAACAACGAAAACTTTGTTGTTTGGTTCATCAATGATTTCATCTTCGATGGCTTTTCGGACCTGATCAGCGTTATTTCCTTGACAAAAGAAGCCGCCGCTGTCGTAGACATATACGGCTGTTCCACTCTCGAGCTTTATTCGATAGCCAATAGTTTTGTATCTCCGGGTCGTTTTTACTGGAATTTCTTTTGAAATAAGAAGCGAGATTAATTTATCCTTATCGATCATTAGCTGTCCTTGCTTGCTTTAACCAGTGCTGCTCTTTGCCTTATCAATGAAGTCATGCGCAATATTTTCGAGTTCGCGCCTTCGATATCGTTTGATTCGATTGATTGCGATAGATCACGAAGTGCGCTCGATATTTCGTCTTCAACTTGAGCGCTTGCTTCACAACTGGCGGGGTCGGCAAGGCTTGAAGTTTCCAAGAAGCTGGTCATTGATGCGCGCAACTCTGAAGGTGATTCATCTAGAAGCAGTCTTAGCTGAAGTTCAAGGTTCTGCATGGATTGCGATTTGCTTGAAATTTGGTTTTCAATGGTAGATGCGTGAGATTCGGAAGCGCCTGTTGCGAAGAGCGTGGCTGTCGCAGCGCTTGCTAGCAGAAAACTGAGAATTGGAATTGCTGGAAGCGCCTCTGTTTTTAACGCGGACCCTAGTATGCCTAGCAACAATTGGACTGCAAACGATACGCCAATAACAAGTATCTTTGAGATACCAAATATCTTAAGATTCTTTTGGGGTCCAAATAACAAGGTTGAAACCACCAGGGCGAGCATGACCAAAGAGAATGCGCTCTCAATCCAAAAAGTGGTTGAGGGTCCAAATAAAAGTATTGTCACGCTTTCGATAGCTATGAAGAGGGCTACGGGGATTGCTGCAATATATGCCTGTGTGTTCTTCATTATGACCTCCGTGCTCCGCACTCGGGACAGAACTTCTCGGTTCCAGAGAAGCGATATCCACATTCGGAACAGAACTTTGCAGCACTTTGCTGCGAATTGGTATCCGCAGGGATGGGCTGCGTCGCGGACGTGCCGGTGGCTTGTGAGAGTGCATCGGTCATAACTGACCCCATGGTCCCGCCGACACCGGCCATTACGCCCAGACCAATTCCCATGTTTGCGTATTCGCCAGTCGCTTCGTTTTGGGCCATCTTTTCGGCAACATCGAAGCTGCGTTCCTGTTGATAGGTATAGCCTTCGATTTGCCGTTTTTCTGCGCGCGCTTTTGCGGAGATTACGGTGCGCTGCGCCGCAGTTTCTTGTTCGATAATGCTGACCTGTTGTTTTATCTGTGCTTCGCGTACGTCGGCATATTGCTTGAAATGGAGGTCCTTAAACTTCTCGTATACCGGATCACCTTCGGGTTTGACGATGGCGGTGACCAGCATTTGCGTTAATGAGAGGCCGTATGCGGCAAAGTCGGGAAGCAGCTTGTTCTTAAGCGAGTCGGATAACTCTTCAAGGTGTGCATCAAGTTCGAAAATGGAGAGTTTTTGTTCGGTAATTACTTGTGCCAGATGAGTTTTTACTCGAGTTTGCAGGAAAGCTTTGAAATAGCTGATCAGCTTGTCCTGGGAGAGCAAAGCTTCGGTTCCAACAAGCTTGAGAAGGAGCCTGCGGGGCTCTTTTACAGCAAGAGCCATCTCTCCGGACGCCCCGAGCGAGAGCGGAAATCCATAAGTCGGTTCCATGAACTGAATCTTGGAATTGGTTCCCCAGCGTATGCCCATCTGCTCGATGAGGTTAACAAAGTAGACTTCTGAGTGAAACGGGCTGACACCACCGGTCGTTATCTTCGAAATGCCGTTCAGTAACGGTAGATTTTGAGTCTCAAGTTCATGCCTGCCTGGTCCAAACGAATCCAGGGCCTGTCCATTAAGGAAGAAAATTGCTTCTTGGGTCTCGTGAACAATGAGTTGCGAGCCCGTATTGAAGTCTTCTGAGGGGTGTTTCCAGATAAAAGTTTGGTTATTGCCCTCATATTTGATGACATCCGTGATGCTCATAGTCCTCCTGCTTCCATGGTTAGTGATGTGGATTTGCTAAGATAGCCGCCGTTGCTACGACGGCAAAAGAAGTGCTGAGACCCAGGCGCAGGATGTCGCCGGGGTACAGCTGGGCGGGTGCGCCGGAGCTGATGTCGAGTTCGCTGTTATCGGCTGTTCGAATCAGATGCGTGCCGTTGGTCGAACCGAGGTCTTGTGCGTACCAAGCATTGTTCTCGGCGAAGATGCGGAGATGCTTGGCGGAGACATCCAGCCCAACATCGGTGACAGCGCCGTCTTCGAGTGCGAGCGCTCCGATGATGGAGCCCATGGCAGAAGGCTCAATGACATAAGGGCCCCCGACGACGAGTTCGTTGTCGATCCTGATAAGGCCGATCGCACGTTCGGTGCCCGTTTGTTTTAAATCGCATGGACAGAAAGAAATACTTGAGGGGGTAAACGACCTGACGTTCTCTGCGAATTCAAAGCGGTCCCTGATGTACGCGATAGCACGGGCCGGATCGCACCAACAGGCGGTCGAAACAACGAGCGTGATTGAGATAAGAGCCCTGTCATCTTTGTCTGGCTGGCTGCTGACGAGGCGCGAGGCGGCGTTCCGGTAAAGGAGCCCATTACGCCCACAGGCACCGAGCGCTTGAGCCATCGTGTCAGTCGCTGCCGCAATCATGGTATAGATGTCGGCGTTCGAATACCCTTTTTCCCGTAGCTTGTGCAGGATTTGATTCGATGCGCAGGACCAGTCGGCAAAGTAGCGATCTTCTAGGGAGCCCGGCTGCGAGTGCACAATCGTGCGCGAAAGCCAGCTGGTGTCCTGTGCCATTTGGGCGGTAGGCTGTCCATTTGTTAACGGCAGATCGGATAGTAACAGTTCGGCAAATGCGCGATGGCTCAGGGTAAATGAAGTCTTGAACAGGGAGAACATGACCTCGAGCGGTGTTTGCCGTCTTGGCATGACATTCTCCCTTCCTTGAACTTATTCGCTAAATAAAGGATAAGGGTGCCACTAGCCGATTTTACTGTGCAACAAATTGCATGTCGGTGAGCGGTCACGCCACCTGATGCGTTTGCTCCAGCATGAGAACTGGTTATCTTAGGGGCGCTATGCGGTCGCGTTTTGATTAGGATGGCACGACTCAGCCGCCCTTCGGGAAGCTGTGTCCCGGAATGGGCGCTCAGAGTGGGATGCAGTTTCCGCAAGGAGGTCCTGGGGGAAACCGTGCCCCGTTCTGATCCGAAATACTGGGACATAGTTTCCCTTTCATAACAGGAGAAGGCGCGCTGTCTGCAGTTGATTCAGACGGCGCGCCTTTTTGGTTGAGCTATGTTGAAGCTTGAAGCCAAAGCTTGTGGCTCCTTAGGAGCGGGCGGCTCCGTCGACGGGGAGCACGGCGCCCGTGACATAGGAGGACATGTCGCTCGCCAGGAAAACAAAGGCGTTGGCGACATCCTCGGGCTCGCCCATGCGACCCAGCGGAATGGTGGCGATGATGGGCTTGATGACCTCTTCGGGCAGGTTGGCGACCATGTCGGTCTTAGTCACGCCGGGGGCGACGGCGTTGACGCGGATGCCCATGGGAGCGAGCTCGCGCGAGAGCGACTGGACCATACCGTTGACGGCAAACTTGGACGTGGGGTAACCGACGCCGGAGGGCTGGCCGTACTTGGCGACCATCGAGCTTGTGGTAGTGATGGTGCCGCCGTGGCCGGCCTCGGTCATGATCTTGGCGGCAGCCTGGTGGCCATTAAAGACGGCGACGACGTTAAGGTCCATGACCTTTGCGAACTCCTCGGCCGTGTAGTCCAAGAGGGGTGAACGCTGGGAGATTCCGGCATTGTTGACGACCGTGTCCAAGCCGCCCATGTCGGCTGCAGTCTGCGTAAAGGCCTCAGTCACGGCCTCGAGCGAGGTGAGATCGCAGGAGCGACCCCAGACCTTGGCGTCGGGATAGGCGGCTGCCAGCTTCTCAACGGCCGTGTCGGCAGTCTCCTGGCGCGAGCCAAAGACGGTGACGGCAGCGCCTTCCTCGATAAAACGGCAGGCGATGGCATAGCCGATACCGCGTGTGCCTCCGGTGATGATTGCTTTCTTGCCCTCGAGCAACATGGTGCTTCCTCTCATCGCGGGCGGACATTCGCAGCACAGCGTAGCGGTAGTCGGAATCGGCCGCGTTTGCATATCGGTGAACGGTAGCCCGCGTTACCGATGAGCGGCTCGCGCAAATATGCTTTGCCGTTGTGCTTAGGGCAGGTGACAAAAGGGCTCCCGTCCCACATCGGACGGGAGCCCTCAAGGCGCGTATTGCTAGGCGAGCGTTGGACTAGTTCGCCATGACGCCTTCGGTCCAAGCCTCAACGTCCTCGATGCGCAGGACGTTGGCGACCTCGGCCACGCAGTCGACGCCGGCAAGCTCGGCGGCGGCAGCCTGGACGTCCTTCTCGAGCGCGCGGTGCGTCAGGAAG
>CABSMZ010000066.1 GCA_902478875.1 uncultured Collinsella sp. | reverse complement strand
GGCAACAACGACCGTCGCGGTGGTCGTCGTAACGATCGCAACGCCTCCGACAGCAACTCCGAGCGCAACGCCTCCGAGAGCCGTCCGCACAGCCATCGCACCAACGCTAGCAACAACGTCGCTGCCGGCATGGACTTCCCCAACCCCGATAAGCAGGGCAAGGGCAAGAAGCGCAAGGGCGGTCACGGCAACGATGAGGACCATTACAGCCGCATGGCTCGCGAGGCCGAAGAGTACAGCCGCGAGAAGGTGCTCGAGGAGGCCCGCGCCGCCGTCGAGGAGGCCTCTCGCGAGTCCACCGGTCGCCGCAAGAAGCGCAAGGAGAAGCGCGAGCGCGAGGCTGCTAAGGCTCAGGAGGAGCGCAAGATTGAGGAGGCGCTGGCCCAGGGCGTGAACCCCGAGGAGCTCGACGCCATCAAGGTCTCCCAGGGCGTTACCGTCCAGGAGCTCGCCGAGGCGCTCGACGTTCCGGCCAACGACATCATCAAGCGCCTGTTCCTGCTGGGCACGCCGCTTACGATGACGCAGTCCATGTCCGACGACCTCGTCGAGCTCGTTGCCGACGACCTGGGCCGTCAGATCAAGATCATCACCCCCGAGGAGGAGAACACCTTCTCGTTCTACGACGATCCCGCCGACCTTAAGCCCCGCGCCCCGGTCGTCACCGTCATGGGTCACGTCGACCACGGCAAGACGAGCCTGCTCGACGCCATCCGCCACACCGGTGTCGCTGCCGGCGAGGCGGGCGGCATCACTCAGGCCATCGGCGCTTCGCAGGTCATGATCAACGACCGCAAGATCACCTTCATCGATACCCCGGGCCACGCCACCTTTACGGCTATGCGTGCCCGCGGCGCCAAGGTGACCGACATCGTCATCCTAATCGTGGCTGCCGACGACGGTGTCATGCCTCAGACCATCGAGTCGATCAATCACGCCAAGGCCGCCGGCGTACCCATCGTCGTCGCCGTTAACAAGATCGATAAGCCGGGCGCCAACCCCGACCGCGTGCGCCAGGAGCTCACCGAGTACGGCATCATCCCCGAGGAGTGGGGCGGACAGAACATGTTCGTCAACATCTCAGCCAAGCAGAAGATCGGTATCGACGACCTGCTCGAGACCGTGCTGCTCCAGGCCGACGTGCTCGAGCTCAAGGCCAACCCCGACACCTTTGCCTCCGGTAACGTCCTCGAGGCTAAGCTCGACAAGGGCCGCGGTTCGGTTGCCACGGTTCTCGTGACACGCGGTACCCTGCACGTGGGCGATACGCTGGTCGCCGGCCTTACCTACGGCCGCGTCCGCGCCATGCTCGATCCTAAGGGCAATGCCGTCACCGAGGCCGGCCCCTCCGACGCCGTCGAGATCCTGGGCCTGCAGTCCGTGCCCAACGCCGGTGACGAGTTCCGCGTGTTCGAGGATGAGCGCGAGGCTCGCGCCCTGGCGGATGAGCGTTCGCTCAAGGCCCGTATCGAGGAGCAGAGCCGCGTGAAGCACGTCACGCTCGAGAACCTCTTCGAGACCATCGCCGATGCCGAGGTCAAGGAGCTCAACCTGATCATCAAGGCCGACGTCCAGGGTTCCATCGAGGCCCTTCAGGACTCGCTCGACAAGATGGATCAGTCCGAGGTCCGCATCAACACGATCCACTCCGCCGTCGGTGCCATCAACGAGACCGACGTCGTCCTGGCCGACGCCTCCAACGCCATCATCATCGGCTTTGGCGTGCGTCCCGACGGCAAGGCCCGCTCCGCAGCCGAGCGCGAGGGCGTCGAGATTCGTTGCTACGACGTTATCTATAAGTGCCTCGAGGAGCTCGACGCTGCCCGCATCGGCATGCTCAAGCCCACCGAGGTCGAGGTCTCCACGGGTACCGCGACCGTCCTGGACACCTTCAAGGTGCCCAAAGTCGGCATCGCCGCCGGTGTCCGCGTCGAGGAGGGCGAGATCGCCGCGACCGATTCCGTGCGCCTGGTGCGTGACGGCATTGTGGTCTTCAACGGCAAGATTGCCTCGATGCGCCACTACAAGGACGAGGCCAAGAGCCTCAAGAGCGGTTCCGAGGGCGGCATTGGCCTGGAGAACTTCCAGGACATCAAGCCCGGCGATCAGATCGAGGGTTACCGCATCGACCAGGTTGCCCGTACCGAGTAGGGGGTAGCGCTATGAAGCAAACGCAGGCAACCCGCCGTTTGGGCGAGCAGCTTCGCGAGAAGCTTGGTTATATCCTGCTCTTTGAGGTTTCCGATCCGCGTCTCGACCTGGTCACCCTGACTGCGGTCGAGGTCGCGGTGGACCGTTCGTTCGCACGCGTGTACGTGTCGTGCGATGCGAGCCGCTACGATGAGGTCATGGAGGCGCTTGCCAGCGCCAAGGGCCGTATTCGCAGCCTGTTGGCTCGCTCGCTCGATTGGCGCGTCACGCCCGAGCTCGATTTTCGCATCGATCGCTCGACCGATGAGGCCGAGCGCATCACGCGTGCGCTGGAAAACGTTCCGGCCACGCTTGCGATCGAAAAGGACGAGGACGGCTACCCCATAGCGGATGCCGCCCAGGAGGCAGCTTTAGATGACTAATTCCGCCGATCTCGCCTCGTGCGAGTCTGCAGATATTAAACGACGCATCCTCGAGCTCATCGAGGGTGCGTCCTCCATTGCGATCTCGGGTCACACCTCTCCCGACGGCGATGCCCTGGGCTCCGTGTTGGGCCTGGGCCTTTCGCTTATGAAGGTGTTCCCCGACAAGGACATCGCCCTGCTGCTGGCAGACGACGATCCCGTTCCGCGCATCTACCGTTTTATGGAGGGCGCCGATCTGCTGGTGTCGGCATCTGCCTACACCGGCAACCCGGACCTGTTCATTTCGGTAGACGTGCCGGTCGTCGAGCGCCTCAATAATTCCGCTGAGGTGTTGCGTCGTTCGGCTCACGTGGCGTGCTTTGACCATCACCCGGCACGCGAGGAGTTTGCCGAGGTCAGCCTTAGGTGTGTCAATGCCGCTGCTTGCGCCATGATCATCGACCGCTTTTTGGCCGATTGCGGTATTACCGCAAGCGACGGCATCGCCACCTGCCTGCTGTGCGGTCTGGTCACCGACACCGGTCGTTTTCAGTATCAGAACGCCGATGCTGCAGCGTTTCATGCCGCCTCGCGTCTGGTGGCGCACGGTGCCGATCCGGCGCGCGTCGCGCTCGAGGTCTACCAGAGCATGCGTGTCGAGTTCTTGCACCTCAAGTCCATCGTCATGGGTCGCATCAAGACGGTCGCGCGCGGGCGCGTGGCATATAGCTACGCGTACGAGAGTGACCTCAAGGAATGCGGCGTCACCTCGGATGAGTGCGACGGCCTGGTCGATGTGGTGCGCTCGGTGATGGGCGTCGAGGTCTGCCTGTTCCTTAAGGGCATCGAGGGCGATACCAAGGTGCGTGGCAACCTGCGCTCCAAGGGCGACCTCGATGTGTCCGAGATTGCTGCCAACTTTGGCGGTGGCGGGCATCATGCCGCCGCCGGCTTTTCCAACAACGGAACGATTCGCGAGACGCTCGCCGTGGCACTTCCCATGCTGGCCGAGCTGGTGGGGGAGGATCCCGCTTCGGTGACCGTCGAGCTCTAACTAATTGGATGGTACATGGCTCGTCGAACGCCTTCTCAATTGAATATGCTACTCGCCGTCGATAAGCCGGTGGGCTGCACGTCCCATGACGTGGTTTCGCAATGCCGACGCGCCCTCCATGAGCGGCGCGTTGGCCATGCCGGTACGCTTGACCCCATGGCATCCGGTGTCATGGTGGTGGGCGTGGGCCAGGCCACCCGTCTGCTGGGCATGCTTACCCTCGATATCAAAAGCTATGTCGCCGACATTTCGTTTGGCGCCGAGACCAATACCGATGACGCGGAGGGCGAGGCCGTCCGCACGGTGGCTGTTGCCAACGAGCTCCGCGATCCTGCCTATGCCCGTGAGCACTTGGCCGCCATGCTGGGTCCGCAGATGCAGGTGCCGCCGGCGTTTTCGGCTATCTCGGTCAATGGCGTTCGCGCCTACAAGTCTGCTCGCGAGGGCAATGTGGTGGACCTACCTCCGCGCCCCGTCGAGGTCTATGCCGCCGACCTGATCGCCGTGGGCGGCGAGGGTGATACGTGTGTGTGGACCGTGGCGTTCTCAGTGAGCAAGGGCACCTATATCCGTGCGCTCGCTCGCGACCTGGGCCGTGCTTGCGATAGCGCCGCGCATATTTCCGCGCTGCGCCGCACGGCCTCCGGTGTTGTTTCCATTGGCGCTTGTCATGCGGTCGAGGAGCTTTCTCCCGAGTCCGCGGCTGGCTTTGCCCTGGATCCCATTGCGGCCCTGGGCGCCACGCGTGTTGACTTGCCGGGCAATCTTGCCGACGATCTGCTCTGCGGTCGACGCATTCCCGTTGAGCGTGCGCTTGTCGATTTCGATGCCTCGAAGGCGCCGTTTGCGCTGGTGCTCGATGGGGGACTCAAGGCGCTCGCCCGCATTGAGAGTGGCCGCTTTGTCATGGAGCACGTGTTTCCGCAGGCAATCGGCGGTGTTCGATGATGCTGTCCGCTCGCGAGCTCGCGCGTATTTTTTTCTCGGGCGACTCGGACGAGGCTCGCATCGTTACGGCCGATGCGTTTGATGAGTGCGGGCACTTGGGTGCCGCATCGATTGCCATCGGCGTGTTCGACGGCGTTCACCGTGGACACCAGGAACTCATCGAAGCACTTGTCCGTGATGCCCGTGCCCATGGCTGCAAGGCGGTCGTAGTTACCTTCGATCCCGACCCGGACGTCGTGGTGAGCCCCTCGCCCGCTCAAAAATTGATGACGACGGCCGACCGTCTGCATGCCCTGGCTCAAACCGGGGTCGATGCGGTGGTGGCCGTTCCCTTTACGCCTGAGGTTGCAGCGCTTGACCATGTTGATTTTCTCTCGCTGGTGTCGCGTCTGGTCGACATTCGATCGATTCGCGTTGGCAGCGACTTTAGGCTGGGTCGTGGCGGTGCTTCTGGTGTTGCCGAGATGCGCGCCTGGGGTTCCGAGCACGGCGTTGACGTGTATGGTCACGACCTGCTTTGCGAGGGCGGTGAGGCCATTTGCGCTACCCGCATTCGTCATGAGCTGGGACAGGGCCATGTGGAGCTTGCTGCTGAGTTGCTCGGTCGTCCGTATATGGTGCGTGGCGGTGTAATTCGCGGCCGTCACGAGGGTTCTGGCATGGGCTTTCCCACGGCAAACCTGCAGGTTCCCGACGGCATTCAGGTGCCTGCCGATGGCGTGTATGAGGGTCTGGTGCTGGTCGATGACACCGCGTGGCCCGCTGCCGTGAACGTCGGACTGCCGCCGACGTATGCCGACGATGCCGCTTCGGCGCATCTCGAGGCTAATTTAATTGGTTATACGGGCGACCTGTACGGCGCTTCCGTTTCGCTGGCGTTTACGCGCTGGCTGCGTCCGTCGCGCGTGTTCGATTCGCTGGATGAGTTGATCGCGACCGTCGAGGGTAATATCGGAGATATTCGTCACAACTTGGGCGAGCAGGGGGTGAGCATCCGTGATTAGCGATGAGGAAAAAGACCAGGTACGCGCTGCGTCCGACCTAGTCGCCATCGTGCAGGAAACGGTTGAGCTCAAGCCCCGCGGCCATGAGTTTTGGGGCTGCTGCCCTTTTCATGGCGAAAAGACGCCGTCTTTCCACATTATTCCCGCCACGCAGGTGTGGCATTGCTTTGGCTGCGGCGAGGGTGGCGACGTCTTCACCTATATCATGAAGCGCGAGAACCTGAGCTTTCCCGAATCAATCCGTTATTTGGCCGATCGCGCAGGTATTGAGCTGCATGACACCGGAGATCGCCGCGAGCGGGGTACCAAGCGTGCCCGCATCTACGATTTGTGCGCCGAGACCGCCCAGTTCTACCACACCATGCTCATGCGCGGTAAGGACGGCCGTCCGCGCGAGTACTTTGCCAGCCGCGGCATGGGTGGCGACGTCTGCCGCCGCTACTGCTTGGGCTTTGCGCCGGGCCGCAACGCGCTGGTGTCGCACCTTTTCCAGACGGGTTTTACCCCGCAGGAGATGATCGACGCCAACGTGGCCGTGAGCCGCGGGCGCGGGCAGCTTGCCGACCGCTTCTACGACCGCGTGATGTTTCCCATCTTTGACGAGCAGGGCCATAACATTGCCTTTGGCGGTCGCATCATGGGTGACGGCCAGCCTAAGTACCTCAACACCGCCGAGACGAGCGTGTTCCATAAAAAGCGAAACCTCTACGGCTTTAATTGGGCCAAGGAGTTTATCGTCGCGCAGGATACCGCCATCGTGGTGGAGGGCTATACCGACTGCATCGCCTGTTGGGAGGCGGGGATTAAAAACGTCGTTGCCACGCTGGGCACCGCGCTCACGGAGCATCACGTCAAGACGCTCACTCGCTTTGCCAAGCGCATCGTGTATATGTTTGACGGCGATGCCGCGGGCCAGAAGGCCGCCCGCCGCGCGATTCAGTTTATCGAGCAGGATTCGATGGACCTGCGCTGCGTGGTACTGCCCGACGGCAACGATCCCATGGAATTCATCACGGCGCACGGCGGAGAGGAGCTGCAGAAACGCATTGACGCTGCCGAGCCGCTCATGGACTTCGTGTACCGTTCTCTGCAGGAATCGAGCGATATTAGCACGCCGGGCGGTCGCGCCAAGGCGCTGGAAGATGCGCTGACGCTTATCTATCCGCTGCGCGATAGCTATATGATCGACACGTACTTTATCCAGATTGCCGACCTGCTTGGTTTGGACCTGGAGACCGTGCGCGCGAGCTCGGGATGTGTGTTTCGCGATGTCGCCAAGCGCGAGGATGCGGAACGACGTCGTGAGCAGAACTATGAGCGCCAGCGGGCACAGGCTGAGCGGTCCGGTAGCGCGGGCGGTCGGGCGTTGGGTTCTCGCGATGCCGGTCGCGGCGCTTGGGCATCGGGCGCGACGCCGGCAGTAGCGACGCCGGTCGAAGAAGAGCCGTACGACTACGTCCCGCTCGATGCCTACGGTGCCGCGCCTGTGGAGGCCCCCGACGATCTTCCGCCGATCGATGTGCCTGATGGTATGGGCGCTGTGCCTGCGGCTGACGGTTCGGGCGCACCGGCTGCGGCGGCGCCGATGGTTCTTACCGACCTTGAACGCAAGTCCTTGGCAGGGGAGCGCGAGCTGCTGACTATGCTCACGAGCTACCCCGACCTGTTCCGCACGTATGCCGACCGCATCTGCTCCATCGAGTGGGTTGACCCACGTCACGAGTCCATCGCATGGGCCGTTCTGGCAACGCCGCCGGGAACCGATCCTGCAGCCTGCATGGATGCGGCACGCTCGGTGTGTCCCGATGCGGCAACGCTTGTGAGTGCCGGGCGCATCTCGGCGACGAGCAAGCACCCCACCGAGACGAACATCGTGTTTATGCTCGATATGCTCGAGCTCTACACCATCAAACGCCGCATGCGTGCCGCACAGGCCAAGCTGCGCCAGGACCGTTCGCTCGATGATGAGGCCCGTCGCGCGCTGACCGTTCAGGCCGCGCAAGATTCGCAGCGTCAACGCGAACTGCAAAAGTCGATCGGCGGTGTGGCGGACCCGTTCCGTTTGATTGGTTTGGAGACCGCAGGAACCGAACAGGCCTAGATGTTGTGGTCAACCAGCGTATTCTCGCCTATATCCAGTCCTCTTTTTGGGTATAGACGTCAATGTGTGTGCTAAAGTATTGAGTCCTGTGGACTATGAAGGGAGAATCTGTGCCAAAAAAGACTGAGAGCACGGGTACTGGGCTGGAATCCTACGTTGCAAAGCTCATGGGCAACGGCTCAAACAGGACTTCGGTAACCGAGGGCGAGATTCAGGTCGCCCTGAAGGATATCGATGTTTCTGACGAGCAGCTCACTGCGGTGTATTCCGCGCTGCGCAACAGCGGCATCCAGATTATCTCCGCGAGCGGTAACGACGACGCCCCCATGGACGTCGACGATGACGATAACGATACCGATACCGACGATTTCGATGACGACGACGAGCACGATTCCGGCTCGCTCGACGATCATGAGCTCAAGATGGCCCGTCAGGCCGACGCCGAGATGGGTTCTTCCAAGAGCAAGAAGAAGCGCACCGTGCGCACGTCCCGTTCGCGTTCGCGCGTGCGCGGCATCGATGCCTCCACGGTGATGCTGACCGGCGACCCGGTCCGTATGTACCTCAAGGAGATCGGCAAGGTCGACCTGTTGACCGCCTCCGAAGAGGTCGATCTGGCTATGAAGATCGAGGCCGGTCTTGAGGCCACCGAGAAGCTCGAGGCTGCCGATGCTGGTGAGCTCGAACTCACGCGTGCCGAGATGCGTCGTCTTACGCGCATTGAGAACGTGGGCCTCGAAGCCAAGCAGGCGCTCATCAGCGCAAACCTTCGTCTGGTCGTCTCCATCGCCAAGCGCTATGTCGGTCGCGGCATGCTGTTCCTGGACCTGATCCAGGAGGGCAACCTCGGTCTGATCCGCGCCGTCGAGAAGTTCGACTACCAGAAGGGCTTTAAGTTCTCCACGTACGCCACGTGGTGGATCCGTCAGGCCATCACGCGCGCTATCGCCGACCAGGCCCGTACCATCCGTATTCCCGTGCATATGGTCGAGACCATCAACAAACTCGTTCGCGTGCAGCGCCAGCTTCTTCAGGACCTTGGTCGCGACCCGACCCCCGAGGAGATCGGTGCCGAGATGGACATGAGCGCCGACCGCGTCCGCGAGATCCAGAAGATCTCGCAGGAGCCTGTGTCGCTCGAGACCCCCATCGGCGAGGAAGAGGATTCCCAGCTGGGCGACTTTATCGAGGACTCCCAGGCCATCGTTCCGCCCGATGCGGCCAGCTTCTCCATGCTGCAGGAGCAGCTCACCCAGGTGCTCGATTCGCTTGCCGATCGTGAGCGCAAGGTTATCGAGCTGCGCTTTGGCCTTGTCGACGGACATCCCCGTACGCTCGAGGAAGTCGGCCGCGAGTTTGGCGTCACGCGCGAGCGTATCCGCCAGATTGAGTCCAAGACCCTGGCCAAGCTCCGCCACCCGAGCCGTTCGAGCAAGCTGAAGGACTATATCGAGAGCTAGTCAAGCAAGAGGCGCCCTCAAGCACATTCGCTTGGGGGCGCTTTCATGTAGTCGTTGGGGACGTTCTTGAATGACTAGTCGTTTAAGGACGTCCATTACAGTCGAAATTGTCAGCCTGGGACCATCTCGGGCTACGATTGAGGCGCGCCCAGAACGGGCCGCCGACCGGGCGCCCGCGC